>NZ_JBFRPK010000046.1:0-55452 GCF_041471965.1 Vibrio sp. 10N.261.51.A3 | reverse complement strand
AAGATCAACACGCCCTAATAACTTCACTATCTTCTCATGCCAACAGTCACGACTCATCTAAGTTTACGGCAGTGGTAAATTTCACGGTTCTCATTGAGACAGAGGTATGGAATTTACGAATATTCAGATCTTTGCGTAGTACTCGCTCCACAAAGTCTTCGTAGGCTTGAATGTCTTTGACCGTCACAATCAACATGAAATCAAAGCTGCCTAATATCTGATAGCACTGCGTGACCTCTTCTGCCTTTGAAATAGAATGGCGAAAGATTTGGTAAATATCCCCTCGATCACGCTCCATTTCCACGGACACAACCAAAGTCATCTTACTGCCGGTCAGTTCTGGATTAATGATGGACACACCACCGACAATCACGCCCTCTTCTCTCAGCCGTTTCACTCGCTTTAAGCAAGCAGGCGGTGACAACCCGACCAGCTCTGCTATTGTCAAATTTCACGTCATTGAAACACTGAAAGTTACTCTCAATACCCTAATTATTGATATTTTGAGTAAAAATAATTTGAGCATGGGTATTTACTAATGACTCAGTTATTACATGCGTATTTTAAAACACCGATAATAAAAAATTATCTTATTAGTTAGAACCCAACGCCTTGTATAAAGCGCCCTCCAGAATAATAACCACGACCTAATCAATGTTATTAAACATCCAAACTATCAACTATTCATTCAACAAAACCCATTAAATAACTGACAATAGAATAAATAACACTCCTTATTTTATATTAACTCTAAATGTTGAAACCGGAACGAATAATTAATTGTAATAATTATCCATTTGATTGGTAAATTTATAAATATATTTTGTTACATAATCAAAACTGATGGCTTGATATAATAATGTCACACAAAACAATGGCTTTAATGGTTCTAATTTTTTCCTCACTGTCACAGGCTTCCACTATTGAGAACGACGAACTATTACTGAAGTCATTGATTAAACAAGGTGTTATCTGTTCAGGCTTAACCTATGAGGAAAATCAAGAAGCTTTGCGTATCTATCTCAACGCTAAAAAAGTGAAGAGCACTCCGTTTGATTCAAAAAATAGAAAAGAGACAACCAATAAAAAAGAGATAGAAGGTAAAAAACATACAACAAACACACGTCAGTTAAATAAGACACCACAAGAGTGTATTAGGCCAAACTCGGACAACAGATCCGAATAAGGCAAGTTGATACTGATATCGACATGGAAATATAAAAAGGAAATATAATGAAAATGATGAGAAAAACATTGTTGGCTTCAGCAATGCTTACTCTATTTAGCGTCAGTAGTTATGCAAAAACACCGATTGATTTAGGCGTTGTTAATGAAGACAAACTTATCGAAATGCTAGTTAGACAAGGCTTAGTCGATCAAGATGCAACCGATGTTGCAAAACACGATGCTCTTGACCGTTACTTGAAAAATAAGATCAATTCCGGTTTTAAAGGCGATGCTCAATTCGGTAAAAAAGCGCTAGAACAACGAGCGAAAATACTCAAAGCCATCGAAAAAGGGTCTGGTGTTAAAAAAGCAAGCGTATTTGCTTTAGAGCTCGGCACCAAGCGTACCGATAAAGTACTGGCTCTATTGGTCGATTTCCCTGATTTGAACTGGGATGACAACAAGCTGACCGAAGAGCACACCCAAATGCTCTACGAGAGCTACAACCCAGAACATTATCAAGAGTTGTTGTTTTCAAACTCTGGCTACACAGGGCCAAACGGCGAAAACCTAATCTCGATGCGTCAGTATTACCAAAGCGAATCGGGTGACAGTTACAGCGTTGCAGGTCAAGCTGCGGGTTGGTATCGCGCCTCTAAACCTGCGTCATTCTATGGTGGTAACTCCCCGACGACCGACAACGACTTAAACGCACAGGAACTGGTTCGTGAAGCACTTAATCAATTGGCTCAAGATCCGAGTATCAACCTAGCCGATTACGATATCGAAGATCGTTACGATTACGACGGTGACGGAAACTTCCGTGAACCGGATGGTGTGATTGATCACCTAATGGTATTCCACGCATCTGTTGGCGAAGAAGCCGGTGGTGGCGTATTAGGCCCTGATGCTATCTGGTCTCACCGATTCAACCTTGGTCGCACACATGTGCTTGAAGGTACCTCTAGCTCGCTTCCCGACCGCTTTGGTGGCCAATACGCGGCATTTGATTACACCATTCAACCGATTGATGCAGCAGCGGGTGTCTGTGCTCACGAGTATGGCCATGATTTAGGCTTACCAGACGAGTACGACACGCAATACACAGGCAAGGGTGAACCAGTATCTTACTGGTCAATCATGTCTTCAGGCAGCTGGGCTGGCAAAATTGGTGGCACACAACCAACGGCATTCAGCTCTTGGGCAAAGCACTTCCTACAAAAATCGATTGGTGGTCGCTGGGTTAACGATGATCAAATCTCGATTGATGACCTAGAAGACAACCCACAAGTTTATACACTGTTCCAAACAACGGATAACAGCCGTCCGAACATGATTAAGGTCGATCTTCCTGAAAAGCAAATTGAAAGTCTGAAACCCTTTGAGGGAGAGTATTCATTCCACTCTCAAAAAGGCGATGATCTGAAAAATAGCATGACTCGCAAGTTGGTGATTCCAGCGGGTGATTCTGCATTGCTTTCGTTCAAAGCGTGGTATGAAATTGAGAAAGACTACGACTTCGCTCGCGTGCTAATCAACGGACAAGCAATAGCTGGCAACATCACCTCAATGGATGACCCATACAATACTGGCCTCGTTCCTGCTATTGGCGGCGAATCTAGCGGGTGGATTGACGCTGAGTTTGACGTATCACAATGGGTAGGCCAAGAAGTAGAGCTTTCGTTTGAGTACATCACCGATGGTGGCTTGGCGATGGAAGGCTTCTATCTGGATAACCTCAGTGTGGTCGTGGATGGTGAAGTAACCTCAATAGACGATGGAGAAAGCAACTCCACCTTCGCCCTAAATGGCTACAAGCTAAGTAATGGATTCCACCAAGCGCAACACTACTACCTACTGCAATGGCGTAGCCACATGGACGTTGATGAAGGCCTAGCCAACATCAAACGCATGGGCCAACTCATCTCATTCGACCCAGGATTGATCATTTGGTACGTCGACGAATCACTCACCGACAACTGGGTAGGTAAACACCCTGGTGAAGGTTGGTTAGGCGTGGTCGATGCAGACCAAAATGCCATGGTGTGGGCAAACTCTGGTGAAGTGGCTCAAACACGCTACCAAGTTCGAGACGCTGCGTTTTCACTCAAAGATCATACTCCAATGCGCCTTGTAAACAGCGATAATGATGTACTCGAAGATACCAGTTTGGTTGGCAATGCTAGCTTCTCGGATGACCAAGATTACACATCGCCTCAAGCGCCTGATTCAGGACGCATCCTGACGGAGTTTGGTTTAGCGGTCGATATTGTGAATCAGAGTGATAACAACGAATACGGTGTGGTTCGCTTATCTAAAGTAAGTCAACACAACATCGTTCCTACTGCGAACTTCGAGCTTAATGTGACTGGCCTGAATGTTTCTGCAAACAACTTCAGCTCAGACCAAGACGGTGAGATCGCCCGTTACCTATGGGACTTTGGGAACGGCACAACAAGTAACGAAGTGGCACCAACTTGGTCTTACGAGCAAGCGGGCGAATACACGGTGAACTTGACTGTTGTCGACGACAAAGGCGCTACCGCTTCATTTAGCTCCGTAGTGAGTGTTGAATCTCCAAACGCCCTTCCAGAAGCAAGCGCGAAGTACATTCACTTGGGCCGCTGGGTAACCATGTGGTCTACAAGTTCAGACAGCGATGGTCGTATTGTTGATACCGAGTGGACACTTCCAAACGGAAAGGTGAAACGAGGTCGCACATTCACGTCAATCTTCCCTTCATACGGAAAGCACGAGGTGACACTTAAGATAATCGATGACCAAGGTGGGATTACAACTAAGACAATTTTGGTCGACCTGTAGCTCATCTTGGGTCTTAGGTCTTAGGTCTTAGGTCTTAGGTCTTAGGTCTTAAACGATAGACCATCAAAATAAGTACGCGGCTCTATCACGCGTACTTACAAGCAAGCTTAAGCACTGTTGTCTTCGAGCATGAGCCAAGACAGCAGTTTTAAGAAAACGTTATTATTTAAGCCGTAAGCAAAAGCCCTACCGCTTTGGTAGGGCTTTTTATTGGTCGCAGTTCGAGATGCTAAGGTTCTAATCACAGTAACGAATTTACTGAACCACCATTCGATGAGCCATTACACAGGCTGCTTTTGAATACGCGATTTACGAGCACTGAATGCGAACAGCAAGATAACAGCTAACACGAATGGCAATACGTAGATATTGAGGTTCTGCCACCCTGCTGTCGATTCTAGCCAACCAGAGAGCATCGCTGTAATAGTCACACAGCCAAAGACAATAAATTCATTAAACGCTTGTGCCTTAGCTTTATTCTGCGATTGGTAGGACTGACTAAACAAACCTGTTGCCGCGATAAACATGAAGTTCCAACCCACACCAAGCACAACCAAAGCCGCTCTGAAGTGCCAAATAGATTCGCCATGAATGTTAATCGCGATACAGACGACGAACAGAATCCCGCCTGCCAAGATCATCATTCTTGAGCCAAACCTCTCGATAAGTGATCCGGTAAAAAATGCAGGTACAAACATCCCCAGAACATGCCACTCAATCACGCCAGCAGCTTTAGTAAAGTCAAAACCACAACCAATCATTGCCAATGGCGTTACTGTCATCAGGATATTCATCACCGCATAAGCGACCATGGCAGCAAACACTGCGCCAATAAAGTTAGGCGCTTTTACTATCACACTGAGAGGATCGGATTTAGGTGCCTGACTATTAAAAGAGACTTTTGGAAACTGAATTGTTTGTAAGATGAGTAACGCAAGAATGTTCAATCCAATCAAAGAAGCAAAAGCACCAATGTACAAGCCATCTTGCGACCACTGTTGCGACATAATCGCCAAATTTGGTCCTAATACCGCGGCTAAAACGCCACCAGCCATCGAGATAGAGATCGCTCGGTGACGGGCATTTTCATCACACACCTCGATTGCAGCAAAACGATAAAGCGTGCCAAAACCTATGCCTATCCCAAGTAAGAACGTAGCGAAACAAAACAAATAGAAATGTTGTTGAGACAGTGCGTAGGTGGCAAGACTAGCTCCTGTAATGCCAACCACATTACCAATGCTAAATCCTCGCTTTCTCCCTAACTTGCCTGAAATTAAAGATGCTGGAATAGTGGCTGCCATTAAACCCAAAAACTGCAGTGCAACCGGCAAGGTGATCATGCTGACACTGGGTGCAATCTGCTTACCGATCAAACCAATCACAGAGATCAGTAATATGTTACCCGTCATCAACAAGGCCTGACACAGTGAAAGCAGCCAAACATTTCTATTCATCTTCGTTCCTAAATATGAGCACAGTTGGTCAATAGACCAAAAATTCAACAAAGTCGCAACACTTTGTTACTCATAGCAACTCTACAAAGCGACCAATAGACCAATATAAAGTGCTACCACCACATGACTTTGATTAGCGTTACTTAAGACGCTAGAGTTGAAATTATCATTACTTAAGATAATAATAATTTTCTGTTATTTATTGGCTTTGTTATTTATAGGCTTTAGTATTTGAAGGTGAGTATGATTAATCCACTTTGGCTCAATACGTTTAAGACTCTGGTTGAAGTTGGCCATTTCACCCAAACGGCAGAAAAGTTGTATATGACACAACCTGGAGTCAGCCAACACATCAAGAAGCTTGAACAAGCTTGTAATTGTGACCTGCTATCTCGAGAAAACAAGAGCTTCGAACTGACCGAACAGGGTCGGATTATGTATCGCTATGCGATCAAACTAGAGAAAGACCAAGAAGATCTTTTTGAGTCTCTGAGTTTTGATAACCCTTATGCTGGGCAATGTCACTTGTCTTGCTCTGGCTCACTCTCTTTGCGTCTGTATCCTAAGCTTCTTGAACTTCAACAGCAACACCAAGAGCTCAGCATTAACTTAGAAGCCGCTCCAAACAAAAAGATATTGAATGACCTAAGCGAAGGCACTACCGATATCGGCATTGTTAGGCATTCCCCGAACGACAGCTACTACCAAAGCCAAGTCATCGGCAAAGAAGCACTGTGTCTTATTGTTCACCACAGCCTTGCTGATTTAGAGATAACGCCGCAAGTATTGAATGACATTGGCCTGATTGCCCACCCAGATTCTGCACACTATCTGTCTTTGTATTTCGACCTTTGCGGAGATAAAGACTTAGCGAACATCAACGTTAATGAGATACCAAGATCTGGCTACATCAATCAGCTTCACCAGATCTTGCTACCCGTATCAAAAGGATTAGGTTTTACCGTGTTACCGGCTGGCGCGGTTGAACACTTCCCAGATAGAGACAAGCTACACGTTGTGCCGCCAAAGGTAGAAGTTGAGGAAACGTTGTATCTGGTTCAAAAACGAAACCGAAAACTGCCGCACCGATACGATACGGTTGTTGAATTGATCAAACAGAATGTGAGTGGTTAGTTCGGTATAGATAGATTTAAAGCCTTTAGCTAGCGCGTTATTTCGCTGTAAGAGCTAAAGGCTTTAATGTTGAAGTGATATTTATAAAAGACAACTACTCAGAAGCGCCAAGCCCCTCTTTGGCTCGTTCAAAGTCATAATTATCTAACGCACTTTGAACATCTTTAAGAACAACAGAATGTGGATACTGTGCCAGTAACTCAGTCACATATTGAGTTGCATCGTTATCATACGCATCCAGCAGTGATAGCAACTGAGCATGCTGTTCTGACGTGATGCTCGGTGAGTCAGAGGTATCAGCAAGACTCACATCGGCTACTTCAGAACTTGTCGTATTAGATCCTTTGGCACCAGGCACATCAAAGCTGATCTCAACTGCTTTAATCAGTTCAATTAACCCAAGCTCACCTTGTTTAAGATCCTCTTCATCACACGCCTTGTTATGAGCTTTGCTTTCTAAATCACTGAGTAACTCTGCCAATCGCAACCCACCAATCGAAGCTGCCATGCTTTTTAAGGTATGTAGATTACGCTCTAACGTCTCCCATTCGCCTTGTACTAAGCTATCAAAAGCATCCGACATCATGTCTGGTGATCCTTTGCAGAACCTATCAAGCATTTTGGCTTGCAGTTTCACATCATGATAAGTCAGTTGCTCAAACCTCGACTGAGAGAAAACAGGCGGTTTTATGTGAGTATCAGAGTGTAATTCCGCACTCTCATCAGAATCACCTGTCTGTATCGCATCTGAATGCGTTCTACCTTCAACTAATACCTCAGGAACAATGTATCGAGTAATCAGAGACATCGCTTTATCAATAACAATAGGCTTGTCTAAGAAGTCCGTGACACCCGCTTCCCTCGCTCGTTGTTTCGCATCAGCAAAAACATTGGCTGACATTGCAATAATCGGTACATCTATATCGAATTCACGAATCAAACGGGTAGCTTCAAAGCCGTCCATAATCGGCATTTGAAGATCCATGAAGATTATTTCGTAGTCGTTGTTTTTAGCTAACTCCAGCGCTTCCTTTCCGTTTTCAGCAAGATCGGCATTTAATTTAGAGCGACTGAAAAATGCTAAGGCTAGATCTTGGTTCAGCTCATTGTCTTCAACCAATAACACTCTTTGGCCTTTGAACTCTATCTGGTAATCCAGTTGCAGTTCTTGGGCTTTGAAGTCGGCTAACGCATCCGAGCTTGATCGTGGCAATGTCAGTACAAAGGAGAACTCACTGCCTTGCCCGTAAACACTCTCCACCGTAATTTGACTGCCCATCGCATGCACTAATTTCTGGCTAATGTTGAGTCCAAGCCCTGTACCGCCAAACCGACGTGTCGTTGTGCTATCCGCTTGGCTAAAGGCTTCAAACAGCTTGTGCAGATTCTCATCCGAGATGCCTATCCCGGTATCCATCACACTCACTCTCATGGTTAGGCTGCTGTCGTTCGAGTCAACATGCTCCACCGTTAACGCTACGCTGCCTTTTTCCGTAAACTTAATCGCGTTGCCCACAAGGTTGAGTATGACTTGGAACAACCTCAATGGATCGCCTTGTAGTGGCGTGTCTAACTCTGGGTCGATGACCATAGACAAATTGAGTTGCTTCTCAGCCGCTTTCGATTCCATCAACTCAATCACATCTTTAAAAGTCGTTACGGGATCAAACGGGACGTTATCAATAACAAGTTGCCCAGCTTCTATCTTTGAAAAATCAAGGATGTCATTGATGATACCGAGTAACGAATGGCCAGAACGGTGCACTTTCTCAATATAATTTCGAGCTACAGGATTAGATATTTCGCCAATCGCCAGATAAGACAAGCCAATAATGGCGTTCATTGGGGTTCTTATCTCATGGCTCATATTGGCTAAGAATTCCGATTTAGCTTGGCTCGCCAAATCGGCTCTCTGTTTCTCTTCTTCCAATTGTTCGTTAAGGCGCTTCATTTCTGAAATATCGAATGCCCAAAATAGTGTGGCGACTTCACCATCAATCTCAAAAAGATAGTAACTGACCAAAGCAACAAATCGGGTTCCATCAGACTTTCTGAGTACTAACTCCCTATTTTCAACTTTACCGTTAAGGTCGAGCTCTTCATGCACGCCATCACGAACGCTCAGCGAATCATGGATAGCGGCAACGTCGATAGAAGACAACGCCTGATCTTCCACGCCAAACAAACGTTTTGCCGTATCGTTCGCGTAACGAACCTCTTCTTCAAATACCACACTAGCTGCAATTGGAGAGCTATTTAGCATGTTGTAGAGTTGGTTCTGCGCCTTTTCCAGAGCTTCGGTCGCTTCCTTAGCAATACTGATCTGCTTCGCTAATTTACGATTCCAGAAAATAATAAGAAGAAGGATCACCAGAGAAAAAACCGAAATAGTGTAAACCAATTGATAATCAACTCTTTCTATCGCTTTGGGCGCCGCCCACTTCGCCGATATCTTTTGATGTTCTTCAGCAGAAATACTCTCAATCGCCTTATTCACAATCGAATAAAGCAAAGGTTCAGATTTGATGACATGCAGAGTTGGCGATAGGAAGAAGTCTAACCGGCCGATGATACCAACCCCTCGATGACCAAATGAATCAATGAGGTAATTGAGGACATCAACAGTGTCGACCATGCCGTCTAAGGTTTTATCATCCAATCGGTTGAGCCCATCGGCCGTGGATTCTACCTCTACCCACTCAACGTTCGGGTACTTATATAAAATCGCGTTAGTATTTGCCGCATTCTTCAATATACCGATTTTCCAACCATCAGCTTCTTCAAGTACCAAGCTACTAACGTCTCTTCTCGATGCAATGGCCAAACGACTTGAAAACAAGCTTTTAGCTGCTTTGACGTTATCTCCTAACGAACGATTCTCTTGAGCTGCTGAGACCAGTTCCACTTCATGATGATCAACCAAGCTTCGGGTCTCAGACCAATTCGCCACGTCAACATGCTGAATACTTAGCCCTGTTTTTTGTTCAATCAGCGTTAGATAATCATCAATCATCCCGATGTATTCACCGGTATTGGATACCGCTTCATAAGGTAACGAATTCGGATCGATACCTATACGTACATCCGGATTATCTTTAATCCACGCCCTCTCTTTTTGGCTTAGATTTAGGATCTCTCCAGTCAAGTTACTCGCTTGATAAACATCCGCAATATAGCGTTTCGCCGCATCTCCGAATGAACTAAATTGTTCGACAGATGGAAAATAAACATAGTTCCGCTCTAACGAATTAACATCAAAGTAGAAAGTCATCGAACCAGAGTTGATACTCCCTCCCTTGGTCCTATAATTCGCCACCTTGGTGACTGATGAAAAGTGAGAGGTATTTTTCTTCTCTCCATATTGATCAACTAGGTTGCCTATGTACCAAGATTTGATCGGGCGACTATTGTTATCCGCTTGTGCGGTGATCACCTGAAAAGAACTGTCCGTGTCGAAAATTTCAAACACTTCCGTCAACTCTTCAAAGCGGTCGTTGACGATAAAATACGCAGATATTTGCGCGATAATATTCGCTTTTTTAAGGACTAGGCTTAAATCACTCTGAACCTGCATCTCGATAATTTGGTTTAAGCCGTCATCCTCCTGTTTAAGCCTTTTAATTGCGGCATTGAAGCTATCTCTGATTTCTTCACTCTTAAAGTCCACATAGATCGGATACTCAACTTTATACTCGTCATGTAGCGTTAGCTCTGCCATTTCAATAAAACGAGTATTGGTGATAAACCACTCTAGCACTCTTCGTTCAACCATTAGCAGGTCAACATTTTGAGCCCTCAACTGCGAGAATGCTGATTCAAGATCTTCGTAATCTTCAACACGATCAATGTCTAACTTACTCTTCAGAACTTCAACAGAGTTTTTAATTGTGGATGTTTCGTCGAACAATAACGCCCCTAATGATAGGTCTTTTGGGGATTGAAGTTGGAGTTTGCGGCGAGTTAGTGAAACAGGAACAAACTCAACATTAAAAACGTTATCACTTAAAAAGTGCGCATTAGGATCATCAAACTGAACACCAGAAAAAAAGGCTATAGAATTATTGTTATCGATGGCTTTTTTAGCGGCGCTAGGTGGAAGTGTGACAACGTCACCTAGTTTATATCCCATGTCATTCAGTGCACGCTGAAGAATGTCGTACTGTAGCCCGACTGCGGTGCTGTCTGGGTAAATATACGGAGGGTTACCAAAGCCAAACACGCCTTTTAGCGGCACTCGATAGGGGGAACTGTCTAGCCACTTCGATAAAATCTGGTTCTTGTTATCAACGTCGAAGGTTTCAATCTGTTTGTTGATTAGCGTCAGCAGTTCTGGTTCATCGGTTCGAATCACCATTGATGCTTCAAACCTTTTCCAATGCTCCAGAACATAATTTACCGCTAAATCATGAACGCCAATCTTTTTCGCAAGATCCATAGTGGTGATAGGTTCACCGACCATGCCTTCGACATCCCCGGCCCCTAACGCACGTACTGCATCAATAACGTTATCAAAATTCACTCGCTCAATAGAACTCAATTTGACACCGGCTCGCTCCAAGTCGATATTTTCATTAACCATCGCGATGCGGCGCTTTTGAGTTTGGTCGATGTTGGTATCTATTTTGTTGTCGATGGGAACAATCACTGCGACCTGATAAGGAATATAAGGATCACTTGCAAGAAAACGGCCACCTTCACTTGGGTCGAACTGTTGGAATGGGAATACATCGCCTCGCCCGTCGACTAACGCGGCTTTAGCCTCGACACGCGAGTTAACTGTGACAAACCGAACATGAACACCAAAACGCTGTTCAAGATCCAGTGTCCAATCTTTGATGATCCCAGAAACTTGCCCATCATCATCGATGAATGAGTAAGGATAATGGTTGGCCAAGACAACAAAAGTTACCGTTGGTTGGTTTCCCAACCACTGATTTAACTCAGTATCTGTTACCTCAGCAGCATTCGTAGATCGCATTAGCAGTGGCCACACCAAAAGTGTAATGGCCAGAAAAACAACCAAACGATTTAGCGACAACATCAAGCCATCACTCATCTCTAAATTTCTCTTTAATTGCTAGAATCTCAGGTAACTTCAGAAAAAACACATCAACGATAGTTGGATCAAAATGTTTGCCTTTCTGTTCTTCAAACAAGTTCAGCGCCTCATCAATACTCCAAGCTTTTTTATAAGGGCGCTCTGCGGTCAGGGCATCAAACACATCAGCAACAGCCGCAATTCTTCCAACCAATGGGATACCTTCACCAGCTATCTGGTTTGGATAACCACTGCCATCCCATTTTTCGTGATGATATTGCGCCACCTGAATAGCCATACGCATCAGTTTGGAATCACTCTGCCTACCAAGTATATCAACACCATATTCGACATGCTTTTGCATAATTGTCCACTCGTCGGCGTCCAATTTACCCGGCTTGAGTAATACGCTATCAGGAATACCGATCTTGCCAATATCATGCATTGGTGCTGCATCACGCAACGTCTCGGCATCTTCGTCAGTCATTCCCAAGGCTTTAGCTAGCACTTCACAGTAGTGACTCATACGCTTAACGTGCATGCCTGTTTCATTGTCTTTAAATTCAGCAGCTCTACCCAGTATGTTCAGTGTTTCTAGCTTACCGAGATTGATCTCTTGAGTTTTCTCTTTTACCTGACTAAACAACGCGCGTTGTTGGTCATAAAGTGCGATATGCGTTTTCACACGCTGGAGTGCAATTGCAGGGGTTATCGGCTTGGTTAGGTAATCGACAGCCCCCAAGGAGAGCCCTTTTACTTCGGCTTCTGGACCAATTGTGGCGGTCACGAAAATGATAGGAATGTGAGCCGTATTCGGCTGAGCTTTAAGTTGGCGGCACACCTCGTAACCATCGATGTCAGGCATCATGATATCAAGGAGGATAAGGTCTGGCTGCGGCACCATCTTCGCAATTTTGATACCAATTGTGCCGTTAATCGCTACTTTCACTTGATAAGTATCTTTGAGTATTGCCGTTAACACATCCAAGTTACTTGGGGTGTCATCCACGACTAACACTATAGGTTTCCGACTCATTGATACCTCGTATACAAATCAAACAGTTATAACCCTAGTGTAGAACGGTTTTCAGAGGTTAAGCAGAAAAAAAGCAATTGATTTTCAAAAATGAAGAGTAGATCTTCGAGTGACGTCAAACTAACGGTTTGAGTCTAGCCTGATGTCAGAAACTCGGCGGACGATCCCAGGTACAAATCAGATAGAGGCAAAAACTTTGGTTCACAATATATTCAATTGAGGGCGGATCAGATCATAAATAAAGACCCGTTCATTGGAATGGTCAAACACTTGATTAACAACACCACCAGCCATATGCGAGTGTCCTCCACCAAAACCAACACCCGTATCATTCAGCGATCTCTTTATCACCTTAGCCATGTCATTCTGGGGGCATTCAGAACGCAATGAAACAAATGTTCTCTCATGACTACGGGCACTCAACACCACAATATCTAGTTCATCAACTGTAAGTAGAAAGTCACCAAGCACTCCTAGCATATTTTTGGGACACCCTTCTGGTAAGCTCCCAAATGCACAATTTCCGTCTTTCCTAATAGATTCAAACATGAAATCAAATAACTTCAACTCTTGATATTCGATTTGATTTCGACAAATACGATTGACCATATTCATATCAGCACAGTTTTGAAGTTGAAGTAGGGCTTTGATATCAGCTTTGTTCATTGCGCGGGTAAAATTTGCCGTATCGAACGTCAATCCAACAAGTAGAGCCGTCGCTACGCGGTCGGGAATTGGAATATCATAATGATTAAAGTACTCCACCATAATGGAAGCTGTTGCGCCATAGTTAGGTCGAATATCTGAAAACCAAACGAAACTGGGTGCTACAACCTGATGATGATCGATCACCCCAACTTCTATACCCGGTAAGTCGGTAACATTTTTTTCACCAATACAGCCATCTACCACAATGATTTTGTCATTGGGCTTTAAATCTAATCGATGTGACTTAACTATGGGAATATCAAGCCAACCAATCAAATTATGTAAAGAAACACGATCAATAAAGCCTTGATAAGTAATGAGTGGTTTAAAGCCCTTCTTTCTAAGTAAATAAGCGAGAGCAAAAGCGGAGCCAACCGCATCATGATCAGGAAAGTCATGAGCTTGAATGATGATTCGTTCGCAGTCCCTGAGACGCTCAAGAAAATCGTTAAATGAGAAAATAGACATACCTCACCTTAACCTTTCAAGTTTTCTATTGTATTAAGAACAGTTTCAGTACCACCACCCAATGGACTAACTATCTCATCTCCATATTGTATTCCAATAAAAACACCGAGAGCGATTAAGATAAGACTAGCAACTTTTAACATGAGAACACCACTAACTATAAATAAAGCGAATCAATTGAGTTCTAAACGTAAGAACACCTAACTCCTAAGCCTCTCAAACAGAAGAAATTTAATAAACACCCATTCCAAATTAACTAAAACTTACTCACACTTAACAAAACAAACATTGACTTATATCCCATTACGATTAATGCGCCATTGAGTGATATTCAACTAGACTATATGGTCTTGAGCTCATCTGACACTACGGCCATATGGAAAACTTATCTAATGACACGGAATAGAATTGTCACAGGTATGCTATTTGCGTTAGCACCAACTCTTAGTTTTGCTAACGCTGACAATCAATTTGAATTTTCGCACTCTAAACAGGGAACTGTATGTTCATCTAATCCTGATATTTGGCAGCTTGGCGGTGAGCTGCAAGTTGATGCTCCTATTTCGCTGAATGGCAAGGTCATCACTCGCGGCGGACAAAAAAAAGCAAGCAATAATGTTGACCTATTTGCAGGACAAGAGTCCTCTACCGAACAACATTACATGACGAGTTCTATCGGATGTATACAATCTGACGACCCAATGTCATTGGTTGGTGCTGTCGCCTCTTTATACGAAGTACAACACACCACATTGAGCAGCTCAGACATTCCACCACCAGTTCGAGAGCCTGATCTGCCCAAAGCGCCAGAAATCGTCAAAGATCAATTTGAAACCAAAACTCAATTTGATCAACGCGTCGAAAAATTGCGAATAGAACGACAACAACAAATAGCCGCTATACAACTTAAATACCGTCAACAAGTAGAAGCTCGAAATGCCAAAATTCGAGTCCTACAAGAAGGGGCAGACTCTCGAAAGGGCAACTTGGGCGTGCAAAAAACTCGACTCGTTGCTAAGGCTTTTAGAGATGTAATGGGTAAGCCGGTCGTCACAACAAAGAGTTATGATGCTGAAAACCAGCAAATGCACCTGTTGTTTAAAGCGTCAAATCAAAACTATCAGCGAGACATTATTCTAAATGTACCTCTTGAGCAGGCGCGTGATGTCTTCAGCAATATCGATAACCTTGACCTCGCACTCACCTACTCTTATGACGAGAATCAACTAGAGCTCGTAAATATAAAAGGCAACTACAATGACGTAATGTTCTCAGGGGATGTGGCTAAAAGTAATTATCAGCCCGAAGCTCTGAGTGTGGTTATTAACAGTGGCCCAAGCAGTGCCGAGACTCCAGGGCTAGAGATGCAAAACCCTAACTTAATCGATGCGTTTGAAGTCGATTCACGCCTCTCGGCAACGGACAACACCGCCTCTGATGAATTGAAGCAACTACTTAATGGCTTTGTGCCTGTGGAAAGTAATTCATCCAACTGGTTCTTCAACCTATCTATCGAAGATTACGCAAATTCAGATCAAGTAGCTTTTGCGCGCAGCAGTGGTGAAGTGATGTCTGACGTCGCGACAAAAGTTCTGGGTGTTCCAGAAAGGCACGTCTACGAACTCATTGACCGTGACGCAACCAGTGGTGCGATTAAAGATAAGTTACGTTTAATGTTAGACAACGTCGATGAAGGCGATACGGTTTACTTTTACTACAGTGGACACGGTATCCCTGCGATTCCCGATAATGATCCTTACATTCTCCCGCAAGATAAGATCCCTGACTACATAACTGATGATGAGTTCTTCAAACTCGATAACCTCTACAAAACACTGTCTAGCAGTAAAGCAGGCAAGATAGTCGTTATGGTAGACAGTTGTTTCAGTGGAGCGACTGATGGTGTATCGGTCATCAAAGGGGTTGCCGCCTCCAGACTGGCACCGAAAAAAGTCAGTATTGATCCTGAGCGTATGGTCGTGATCACTGCGGGACGCGATAAAGAGTATTCCAATATGTACCAAGAAAAAGGTCATCGCCTGTTTAGTTACTACCTCATGAAGTCAATGATCGAGGGAAACAAGGATGTGAATACGCTTTATCAAGATGTTTACGACAAAGTGAAATCTGCCTCTTTTGAGATGGGGGATTTAAAACGTCAACATCCAACAATTACCGGTAACCAGACTATGTCCCTTTAAGAGCATGTCTCTTTAAAAACGTTTCTACTTTTAAAAACTATTTCAATTTACAGCATATTTGAAACATTGATTAAGGCTTATATCCATGTTTAAGAAAACACTTTTAGCAAAATCCGCTCTTCTAATCTCATCAACAGCCTTCGCTGCGGATGTAGAAAACTCCAATCTAGATATCGCGTTTCAGGGAGCTCACTTCCAAGGTGCTGGTAATCAAGTAACGATGTTGCGAGTACCAGTAACCAACAAAGACACCGGGCAAACTCAATTCTTTGATATGAGTGCAGAATTCTCAGCAGACAAAAATGGCAACCTAATCTTCCAAAATATGAGCTCAGTAAAATCTGTAGCTTTTGCAAGCGCTAACCAGTTGCTCTCAGGACACTACTTAGATGGAAAAAACTGTAGTTGGTTTGTTGATGGCCCTTCAGTAGGAGCAAATGGCCGTTCAGTCTGGTCGTTTTTTATGCCCGGCAATAATATAGGATGTAAGAACAATAATGATTATGCAGGGACTGTAATGAGCGGCCCAGTGCAAGGTAACGAGTTAATCAAAACCATGTTACCATATAAAACTTTATCCAAAGCTTCCGATCATAACCTAAATTATGGTGTTTATGACGGAGACTATGTTGTTTCAGCAAGCCAATCTGGCTCACTTATTTCTTTTGTTGCTCATTCACATTCAGATGCTCGTGTAAGATTTAGTTGGACAGTAAAACAAGCACCTTATCCAGGAAAAAAAGAAGACTAATGAAAATAATAGCGCTAATCATCTCCCTGTCGAGTGCTTGTGCTTTCGCTTCCCCGTCTTGGTATGGGGAAGTGCCATTAGACTTAACCTTGAGCTATGGGTTCGGTAAAGGCAACACTTACCGACAAGCCAAAGACGCAGCTTATCATGATCTGGCTAAAGGTATTGAAAACCAAATTGTCAGTAAGACCACTAGTACTAAAACCTTCGAAAATGGTGAGTTGAAAAAATCTGCGGCTTCTCATAAAGAGTCCATATCCAATGTGGTTTTCCGAAACAACGTCACCATTATCAACAGTGAAAAATCGCAAAACCAGTTTTATGTTCAAGTTCAATATGACCCCGAGTCATTTGCACAAAAGCTCTCTGCTTGGTTAAAGAAATCACAATGTCACCGTGAATTACACCCATACTGGTCAACAACGACCATGCTAAAAAACTGGGTGGAACAACACCAATGTCTGCCGGATATAGATATCGAGCGGTTTGCTGGGGGCTGGATGCTTTCCAACAGTAGTGGCCAGTTAATACTACCGGAAGCAAAGTATAACCACCTATTTTTCAACTATTCAGATGAAAATATAAATATTCACTCATCCAAGCGACGACTCAATGCTGGCGACCATTACTTTATTCAACTCAACTCAAACCAAGCGGGTTATCTCTCTTTGTTTCAAGTTTATGAAGATGGTAGTACAGGCGTGTTAGTTGAAAACCATCAAGTCACAGATGGCGACTCTATCGAGTTTCCAGATAGAAATCAGTATGACGGAATCGAAGCGCTGCTCAACAACGGACAAGAGACATACGATACCAATATCGCATTGCTCTGCCCTACAAAAATAGACACCTCTCGATTTGAGCGATTGGATGAATCGCGTTTATCAACAGACACTCCAGGGTTTGGGTTGATCCTGAACTATTTCGAGCACTGTGATTTTGTCATGGAACGACTCTCGATAGAGAAAGGTTAACCCCTCGGTCAAGGAACAGATATGAAGAAAATAATTTGCCAGCTATCCCCTTTAGCGATACTTATCTCTAGTGGATGGGCGTCTGCAGATACGCTGCAGCAAGCGTGTGAACTTTCAATTACCGAACAAAGTTGCCCTAGCGTCGAACATTTTTTCAATCAACCTTTTGAAGCGAAAGATGAGTTTGAAAAATACAAACTCTGCAGTGAAGCCCAATTTGATCTTTACAAAGTACAAAAGAACTGCGAATTCGATCAATATGTGGCACAAGCTCAACAAGAGTTTGATAAGTTTAAAACCAAAGTTTCAGAATCTTGGGATAATCCTACCTTTAGCGACCAATTTAAGTGGGTCAGCTACAGCCCCTCTCTACAAATAAAGCGTGAAGTTAACTTCGAGAAAAATACGATTCAAGTCACCACTATTACAGGTGAAACAACCTCAATAGAAGAACTCAAAGAAGAGATCGTGCGTACATCTCAGCTGACCATTGGCGAAGCCCAACAAGCCGATGCTTATACCTCTGAACTGATTGAAGCAACAAATGTTGAGAAACTCAGTGATAAGACATTCTTACCCGTTTCCGAAACACCAAAGGTTCAGGCTCAAGAGTTAGACAAAGCTCTTGAAAATGTGGCCGTGACCAAAGCCAAAGACAGTAAAGGCAATACCGTTCTCAAAGCCGTTATTTCTTTTCCGCCAAGTTGGCTTAATCGTAAAGAACAACGCTTTTTTGATACCGTTGAAGTTTACGCAGAAAAATACAAACTTGAGCCTGAATTTATACTGTCTATCATCAAAACAGAAAGCGCTTTCGATCCTACAGCAACCTCACATGTTCCTGCCTTTGGCCTGATGCAAATTGTCCCAAGTTCCGCAGGACTAGATGCGACAAACTTCCTATTTGGTGAACAACAGTTACTGAATAAAGAATACTTATTCGACCCCGAAAAAAATATTGAGGTCGGTACCGCTTATTTGCACTTACTGCGATCTCGCTACTTCAAAGGCGTTACCAATGAAGAGAGCTTAAAGTACTGCATAACAGCGGCTTACAACGGAGGCATGGGGCCAATCTATCATATTTTCGGTGGCAAACGCTCAGTTGCAATCAAGAATATTAACCAGCTTCAACCACAACAAGTATTCCAAACTATCCAACAAAAGCATTCTGCTGCGGAAACTCGTAACTACTTGAAAAAAGTAAGTAAAGCAGAAGTTAATTACGAAAAGAATATGATTTAAGGATAAAACATGAAAAAGACTCTAATTATCGCTGCAATTACTACATTGTCATTTCAAGCAGCCGCTAACTCCGAATTTCCTAGCTGGCGCATGAACCCACAATCTGATTTGCCTGAAGGCTTAATCGCGGGTGTTGCTTGCGTTGAAAGTATGGGAGATATGACGCTTGATATGGACATCGCTTCAATGGAGGCGAGAGCATCACTAGCTGCGTCTCTCGAAGCCATGGTGCAAAAAGAGCTCGATACAAATCGAACCTCGGAGAAAAAGAAGATTGTAACAGCCGATCGTAAAGACAATGTTGTAACTACAACCGTAACCGCTAAATCGACCACAAAACAACTAACCAACCAGCTAATGAAGTTTACCTGGGTAACAGAAAGCGTTTCTGTAGAAAAAGATGTCGAAGAATATTTATGTACCCGTGTGGTTGCACAAGCACCTCAAATTGTTGCTGAATAAGGTTTTATCATGTCAGAACAAGCTCTACCTTCATCTGTTGATAAAGCAGCACTAGAAGAAGACATGTCTTTAACTCAACAAGCTCCCAATGAAGATCAAAAAGATTTTCTTGAAATAATGAGAGAGAAGACACCAAACTCTATCCTTGCCATCATTGCGCTGATCATCGCAGGTGGTCAGTTCAACGATGCTATTGATATGGGAAGCAAAGGTTGGGATCTCCTAATTTCTAACTTTTCAGATGCTCCATCTAACGAGCGTCTTTCTAAAGTCTATATTCGTGCTTCCAGTGGCATTTTAGAAGAGACATTTGGCTCTCCGGTTTATACCAAGATGTCGAATGGTGAGGTACAGGTAAAGTACTACAAAGACAGTAAGTTTATTCTTTCTGCAATAACATCCAACGACACAATAGATGCTTTTCTCATTTTCCCTAAACCGGGGTTTGTCGCTGATGTGAACTACCACGCAGGCAGCGCCACTTATTTGGAAACCAACTTCGTTAACTCGACAACAGAACATGCTGCCATATCCAATATTGCGCGTTCAGGGAATTATTACATTGAAGAAGCAGAAGGTGGTCGCTATGAACTGTTATACAGCTCTGTCGGTGGTTACAGCGAATACCTATCCCCTCTCTCTGCGCAACAACTCAAGTTACTCGCTGATTTTAATGACAAATTGATGATGGAAGAGAATACAAAAGATTCTCTAACTAAACTACGTAGTGAAATCAAGCCAAACTTTTATGGGTATACGACGGTCGATTTAGAATCACTCGCCCCTGCAATTCTTACCAAGCTTGAATATGAGCTAATAACTGATTAACAGCACACTTAATTCATAATTTGTAGTCAGTTATACGTACATCTGACTCCGCAGACTCTATGTAGATAGATCAACTCATTGAGTTTTCTAAAACTAAACAAACCTACAAAGCGCCTACAACGAGAAACGAAAAGAGCTCCTCATAGGGGAGCTCTTTTATTGAACAGTTAGAAAACAAACAGCTTTGATTATTCAGTAGCCTAACGACCTGAGTAATACATACAGATTCGAACACCGTCGAACTCACGAATCTCAAATGGGATCTCGTAGATAGACTCCATCACTGATTTTTCAACCACTTCCGAAACCTTACCCGACTTAACCACTTTGCCTTTCTTCATCGCAACAATGTTATCTGAGTAACAAGAAGCGAAGTTGATGTCATGAATCACGATAACGACCGCTTTATTGAACTCATGCGCTAAACGACGCAACGTCTGCATAATTTCGACCGAGTGTTTAATATCAAGATTGTTCAGTGGCTCATCTAAGAACACATAATCCGTATCTTGCGCCACAACCATCGCGATAAACGCCATTTGACGCTGACCGCCACTCAACTCATCAAGGTATTTGTTTTGGATGTCAGTAATGCCAAGGTGTTCTAGTGCTGTATCGACGATCTTATGATCTTCGTCTTTCAAGCGACCTTGAGAGTGTGGGAAACGACCAAAACAGACCAATTCACGAATCGTAAATCGCATGTTGATGTTATTTGATTGTCTTAACACGGCAAGGTGCTTCGCTAGCTCTTTGGTATCCCACTCAGCCAGTAACTTATCGCCAATGACCACTTCACCCGCGTCGCTGTCTGTTAAGCGGCTCGCCATTGAAAGCAGTGTACTTTTACCCGCACCATTTGGGCCAATGATAGAAGTCACTTCGCCTTTCGGGAACATAGCACTGGCATCATCAACCACGAGTGACTTGCCATACTTCTTACTTAAACCTGTTAATTTAATCACTACTTACTACCTTTACTGAATTCTGGTGCGTAACAACAAGAACATAAAATACAAACCGCCGACCAAGTTAATAATCACACTCACAGTGGTTTCAAACGCCATCACTTTTTCGATAAACCATTGGCCAGAAACCAATAGCACGATTGCTAGTAAGCTGCTTGCGATGATAAGCACACGATGCTGATAAGATCGGAATATCTGGCGAGCTAAGCTTACGGTGATCAAGCCAAAGAACAGCACAGGGCCAACCAGAGCCGTAGACACCGCGACCATCACTGACACAATCACCAAGGTAATCTGAGTCAATCGCTTGGTGTTCACACCCAGGCTTGTCGCGTTATCAACACCAAGCCAAAGTACATCAAGCTTAGGCGCTAACAACCAAAGGCCAAGCAAGCTCAAACCCAAAGGAATAAGGCTGAGGTAAACCAACTCGCCTTTCACGTTATTGAAACTTGCGAACATCACATTCTGCAGCACCGCGAACTCGTTCGGGTCAATCAACATCGCCAAGAAGTTAGACAAACTCGAGAATACGCTGCCACATACGATGCCTATCAACAGCAGTGTGAATACGTTGTTTCGCTTGCTCTTAAAGTAGAAATGGAACAGAGCAAACGAGAACAAGATCATCACAGTCACAGACATCGAAAAGTTTGCGATCGAGTCAATCACCCAGAAGCTAGCACTGCCAAACACAAACAGAAGTACCGTTTGTACCAGCATATACAAGCTGTCAAAGCCCAAGATGGATGGGGTTAGAATTCGGTTATTAGTAATGGTTTGGAAAACCAATGACGACGCCGAGATCGCTACCGCCGCCAACACAATCGACAGCAATTTTGGTAGGCGCAGAGACAAGAAGAACTCGTAGTTATCCCACGTCAGCCCCTGCCCGATGAATAGCGCTGTCATACCCAAAGACGCGATAGCCAGAATCGCAATTTTTACTGAATCACGCATTCGACTTGTCTCTCATGATTAGGTAAATAAAAATCATGCCACCAAAGATGCTGATTACCATCGAGATTGGAATCTCATAAGGGAAGATGACGATTCGAGCTAGCAGGTCACAAGCCAACACCAAGATCACCCCCCAGTAGGCAGTCCAAGGCAGAATCTTCTTCATGTTATCGCCCATCATCAGCGACACGATATTCGGCACGATAAGGCCAAGGAATGGGATAACACCAACGATCATCACCACAGAGGAGGCACTGATAGCCACTAACGCAACACCAATGAAGACGATCTTCTGATAATTCAAACCGATGTTTTTCGCGAAGCTCTCACCGATGCTCGCCGCACTGAACTGTCTCGCGAAATAGTAAGCCAATACACAAGCAGGCACCGCGAGATAAAGGATTTCATAGCTGCCCTGCAACACGCTCGCAAAGTTCGCCATAGTCCATGCCGACATGGTTTGTACTAAGTCGTACTTATAAGCAATAAAGGTTGTTAGAGACGAAACAACGTTGCCATACATAATGCCAATCAAAGGCACCAATACCGCGTTCTTAAACTTGAGGTGTTGTAGGAAGCGAACCAATAGCATGGTGCCAAACACTGCAAACGCGAAGATAAAGCCTAAGTAGCTCCATTGCGCAGCATTGCCTAGCACTAGAATGCCGACAATGTAACCCAACATCGCACAGTCAATGGTGCCCATCGTCGAAGGCGCGGCAAACTTGTTCTGTACGATTTGCTGCATGATCAAGCCAGAAACACTCAATCCTGCTCCGGCAAGCACGATCGCGAGTAGTCGAGGAATCCGACTAACAATATAAATAGAATTGGCGTGTTGGTTGCCATTGAAGAAGTCACTAAAACTGATTTCAGCGACTCCAATCATCAATGACGCAACGCATAACACAACAAGAAATACAGCAGCTGCAATGGGTTTCAACATAGGAATAATACTAAAGATAGGTCTCGGGTAGCCCGTATAAAAAAGTGAAAAAGGGCTTATAAGAACACTCTTATAAGCCCGAAAATCTGATGGTTAGTAACTATTGAATCGTACGTTCAATGTCACTAAGCATTCTATGAATCGCTGTCACACCGCCACCAGCCAAATACCAAGCACTTGAATCAAGGTAAACGATATTGCCGTGCTGCGCTGCAGGTGTTGCCGCAACCAGTGGGTTATCAAACAGTTGTTGTGCGCGTCCTTCTGATTTACCAATCGCTTTTTCGCGGTCAAGCACGTAAAGCACTTCAGGTTTTGCATCAGCTATGTATTCAAAAGAGATTAGGTTGCCGTGTGTTCCTTTGATCGGAGCCACGGTTGCACTCTTTGATTCCACGAAACCAAAGTCATCAAAGATGATTGAGAAACGGCTGCCTTTGTTGAACATCGCAATGTTGTTACCGTTGTTCATTAGCATCATTGCTGAAGTTTCGTCAGACGCTACTTTGTCGTTTACCGCTGTGATAGAAGCTTGAGTCTCTTTAATGATCGCTTCGACTTCAGCTTGCTTACCAAAGATGTCGCCTAGCACACGCCAGTTTTGCTGAGCATCAGCCCAGTACTTGTCGCCTTCAATAGAAAACATGACAGTAGGAGCAATTTGTGCCAGTTTGTCGTAAACCTTAAGCATGCGGTTTTCCGCGATGATGATGTCAGGCTTCAACATGTAGATAGCTTCAAAATCAGGTTCGCTTAAAGAGCCTGTATTTACCGTCGTATCTTTGTACGAAGCTAGGTAATCAGGCAGCAAGCTATGAGGCGCGCCAACTGGCTGTACACCAATTTTATCGAGCACGTCTAAGCTACCGTGGCCTAGAACCACCACTCGCTGTGGTACTTCAGTAAACTGCGCTGTGCCTTTCACATGCTCAATGGTGACGGTTTCCGCATGCGCGGTCATCATGAATGATGATGCTAGAACGATGGCAAGCCCGCTCAATAACTGGCGAACTGAATTGATTGTTTTCTTCATGTTTCTTCCTTTGCCATTGATACAAACCACCACTCATGACAATGAAAGTCACATTACTCATAGACGAGCATGGGGCGTACACAACTGCTAAATAACGATAATTTAAAGTCTGTCATTGGATTGACAACAAACTTGTAACGCAAGTGAGAACTATTATCAATTATATTTGCACTAAATTGGCGATACAACGACTTTATTATTCAGAAACGTAAAAGTGAGTATTCATATTTTGCGTAGTCAGGAGAGGTATTAGGAATCAGAAATATCAAAAAGACGCGAAGAGGAAAATACTCATCAACCTGAAGAAAAAAACAGATGGGGAAAGCACCCAAAAACCCTGTAATTACAACGCTGAACCCCAAAATCATGGATTGTAATTTACAATGTAAAGATCATATACAACAGAGACTTAATCATCACCAAATTAGCTGATCAATTAAACCCACTAATGACAACGAATACGAACAGCTGAAAAGCCAAGACTCAGTCAGATATCATGGTCAAATCCCTGACCTTCGCTCATTTAACCTTCAGTAACCGATGGTAAATCACCCAAAAATATTTTTGAATTTAATTCAAAATAGGGTTGTAATTTTGAAAACTAGGCGTATAGTTCGCCACCTGGCTCTAATCTATAGAGCTGTTAATGCTAAAGTAAGTCCAAGTTCCACATAGACAGTTCTCGATTCCCTCGTTACACCATCTCTGCGTCAGCTTTCACCCAGATAGTCATTCAATAGCTTTTAAATTCGATCCTACTACCGATCTATCGTCATTTGCTCTTTTGTCAGCGAAGTCAGAATAGATCGAGCACTTAAATACAAATGTAATAAACACAAGGCACAGTTATGTCACGCAGAACAACACGACAAACCCATTGGTACCAACTATCACGCGAAAAAACAGTCAATAAACTAAAAGGTAATAAATGCTCAAGATTAAAATAGATTTACACAAAGAAGAGATTTCATGGGTCACCGAGATTCGACAGCTCAATAGCGATATACTCCACCGCCACATATTGCCCAAGCTACAACATCACAGCTATCTCATCGCCTTTGAATTTAATGAACGAGAAAGCATCGGAACTATCGTTTCAGGCAACGGAAACACCCTAGGACATTTCACACTCCTATAGCATTTCCCAAAGGCTACAAAAGAAACACCATCTAGTCCCAAAGATGTAAAAGATGTCACCCTCAATTCGCTCTAGCAGAACAAAATAGAGTATAAGTAAAACAGATCTGAAACCTAGCCCTTTTTGCATTTCACACGCGGCTAACGCTAGCTAGGTTATCGTACTTCTATTGAAACCAACTTATATCAAACTCTAAATCACCATTGAGTCATTATCAGTGCATTCATGGACTAATAAGTTAACGGCATCGACCTTAACTTCTGATCAAGAGTATATAAGTGTTCTGCAGCTTGCATGTGTTGAGGGTAATCACTGAACTTCTCACGATTCTCCTCATTCATCTTACATGTCTCATCCACCAGCATTAACTTCCAATACAGCTTCGTTGTATGCAACATCGCCAGTAACGGTTTGAACACCTCTTTCTCATAAGCTTGAATCAACTCTTCAATCAACTCGTCACGTTCGTCTTCGCTTGCGATTGAACCCTCGGTTGCCGACAACACTTTTTGATACTTCAGGTTTTGTTGCAGCTTATCCATGACCGTTTGGTTTTCTTCCGCTAAGTCAACAAGCTTCGACTTAATGATGTTTACCCAATTCGCTTGGCTCAGTACTGTGTCATCAACGCTGGTAAAGTCTTCTCGTATTTGTCGTTCAACATCTTTTTGAGCTTTCTTTAAAACCGCACGCACCTTTTGGAAAGGCAGCTGATACTCCTTACTTAGCTCGATAATCAGTTTATGAAAACCACCATTTGGAAGGTGTAAGTTTTCTTTAAACGTCGCCATTGCAGCTTCTTGCTGTTCGGTAAGGTGAGTCATTCTGTTTCCTATTCTTTATCACTTATGGTGCTGAGCCCGCGATCATACCATTATTACCCTCGTTTTTTCGGTAACTTGATCAGTTACACCTCGCTATGCCGTTAAATTCTCTCAGCCCTTTCTCTTTTGGCTAGTTATTAACCCACTTGGCATAAAATGGTAAATCTCTATCGGCGAAAGTTCGTACATTACGCGCTCAGGGGATATCGCCAGACAGGAGTCGTTACTTACATATGAAAGACAACCGCGAGAAATGAGAAAACAGATGACCTATTCAGAATACAAAGAATCCGATTTGCATAAGTTCGTGAGCATTGGTTCAGAAGCAATGGTATCCATTGCCAAGTTTGCCTTTAAAGCCACTACCCTTTTATTTCGATTTTTCCGCTGGCTTGTCGTATCGGCTTATACCTACGTGATGAAGTAATTCTATATGGGAGTCGTTGTTTTCATTACGACTTATCTAAATACCCCAAAGCGCGCCCTATTAGGTCGCGCTTTTTTTGTGCCCAGTTTTATACCTAGCTTGATGCCAAAAGTCCGAGTGCATTTTATATCGTCAGTGGCGCTAAATGGTAAAACTGACCATCGAATAAAAACCATACTACACCTGTTCCAACGAAACAGACTTCTAACTTATACAGGTACTAAAATGAAAAAGATTGCACTTAAAATTGTAGGACTAACGGTTTTGGCTTCTGCGCTAACTGGTTGTATCGGCAGCAACGCCGTAACAGGGAAAGTGATGAAATTTAACGTTGAAGTTGTCGATAACCGCTATGCCCGTGCAGGTGTAAACTTCTTATTAGCGCCTGTATACGGTATTACTACCGCAGCAGACTATGTGGTATTCAACTCACTTGAATTCTGGACAGGTAAAAACCCTATCAGCGGTTCACCACACGTATTTGATACAAAAACAGACACGCACTTCAAAGTGAACGATGAGCTGGACCCAAGCCTGAAAGAAGCCCCTGTCGGCCCAATTTCTAACAATCGCACCATTGAAACGGGTGAGATGATTAAGATCGACGAAAACACGATTCAAATGGACATCGTCTATACATCTGGTGAAACAGCGACTCTAACGGGCATCAAAGACGGTCAAAACGTTACCTATTACATGGATGGTCAGCTTGTATCGCAAACAACTATCGCTGAATTAGAGAAGATTCAAGGCACTGAAGCTTAAGGTTCATCGCCCACACAGAGTTCAAACTTAAAGAGACTTTTGAGCTCATAAAATAGAACAAGCCCGGCGATTGCCGGGCTTGTTTGTATGTGCTCTATTATTTGTAAATGCTCTATTGGGACTGAGACTGTGCAAGTCGAATGCTCACCAAACTCGCCACCATGATAGCTAAGTAAAAGCTGCCGATAATGGATTCCATAAACACAAAGAATTGAGCAATAGGCAGAGCTGGTGATATGTCGCCGTAACCAACCGTAGTCAAGGTGATAAAGCTAAAGTACATCGCATTAAACAAGTTCGTCAGCCAGACTTGCTCTTCTAACCCGTTAAAGGCATTAGGAAAGATCTCTAAAATTAACAAGTAGATGGTCGACCAAGCAAACCCTAGCAACAAGTAAATACAGATGGAGCCGATGATGTGATTGGGTGTCACCGTTTTGGCTTTCATCACCTGCTTCAACGCCGAGTAAATGTGTGAAAACAAGAACACAGCCAACGCCGATAGCGTCACTATCGACAGGTTATAGCCTTCCAAAAATGAAAACACGCCAGACACGAGCGCCGTAATCAATAAAAGCCCATACCAAGAGCGATACAAGGCTCGCTCTTTATGAATACCGGCAATTGAACTCGCCAACGTAATAATGATAAGAAATAGGATTGTTTTCTGGCCTTGCGGATAAAACTGCTGCATCACCGCGCAACCAAGAAACAACACCAACAGTGCATAGAATAAGAAATAGAAGTTGTCGTCTTTAGAGACTGGCTTCATCTATTTTCCCTCGACCTCTGCAGGTTTTTTCTCAGTTTCTTGTTGGTTTTTCTCTTCAAGTCCAAGCCACGCCATCATCAGCTCATAGCTTAAACTCAGTATCACAGCACCGACAAACAGACCGACGATGCCTGACATCGCCATTCCGCCCAGTGCACCCAATAGAATTACCAACATTGGAATGTGAGAGCCACGGCTCAGCAATACTGGCTTTAAGATAGCGTCACTGCCGCTCACCAAAATACACCACACTAAGAACAAGCTCGCCGCCAGTGTCGATTCAACGCTGAACATGTAGATGATCGCCGGTAATAGAGCGAGAATCGGTGGAAGTTGGATTATCGCAATGAGCAGCACAGCTAGCGCCCAAAACGCAGCTGCTGGAACGCCTGCAATCACCAAACCGATTGCCGACATCATGGATTGAATCACAGCCACACCAATCACACCTTGCACAACGCTTCGCACGGTCGATTTAGAGAGCTCTACCAACTCTTCACCTTTACCGCCCGTTAAACGCGCCACTAAGTGAGTCACGCCGGTTTTGCATTTATCGGCATTACTCATGAATGCACCCGCAATGATGGTAGAGATGATGAACTGAATAAAGCCGCCACCTAACGAGCCAAGAACAGAAGCCGCTTTCGTCGCAAACTGTTTAAGTTCATCCGCATACTTTATGAAAGTGCCTTCAATATTGTTGGAGGCGGCAACCAAGGTTGAATAAACCTTCTCACCTATGAATGGAATATCTTGTAAGGACTCTTTCGGTTTAGGCAATGACAATGTGCCATCTTGAAGCCCTGTCATCAGGTCAGTCGCGCTGGTGTAGATACCAGAAGAAAGCGCCGCCAAAGGAATAAATAGAAGAATCACACCAATAAAGCTCAGCAATGCACTGGCTTTACCTTTCGACATCCCGGTTTTATTTGAAATTGCGACCGCCACTGGATACAACGTAGTCGCAATGATCGCACCCCATATCACCAGAAGAATGAATGGGCGCAAAATCGAAAAACACCAATACACGAGCATGGCAATCGCTGCGATCTTGATGGCAGCGTCTATCGCCTGTTTTGAAAAATCATCGGTTAACTTCATGAGACGTCCTTGTTAGACAAAATTAAGACTGATTTTGTAGAAACTTCCAATTCCGTGTTTCTAGGAATAGAGAAGCCAAAATCATATATATGCCAATTAACACTAATTGGAATATGCGTATAAGAGTGTTGCTATCGATGTCACCGGAGCTCATCAACGTGCTACCAACCAGTACGAGCAACGTACTAAATGCAGTGGCGAAAATAGGTGCTTTTTCGGGAACCGTGTAGATCTTGGTAGCCATAAGAATGGCAATAAGTCCTATAAACAAAGAATAGAAGACAATGTTGGGTACTATAGAAAGAATTGAAAAAGCAGCAATCGCCAGCAATCCCCCGATACCGTTACTTATCACCAGAAAAGCGCTCAACTTTATCGACTTCTCTGACGTAATCATCAACGATAACAACGCAATGAACATCATTGTCAGTAAAGCTTCAGATATTTGAAAAATAAAGAAAAAACACACCACAGGATAGGAGATAATCATCGCCTTAAAGGCCGCATACCAACGCTGTTTCTTTTCGAGTGGCGCAGCAGCGAAGCCTGAGAACGCCGATTTTGGCTCAGGGAAAAACACATGCACTAACGCAAAAAGCATGACTGAAACCACACCAGAGGTCGCTAAGCCAGAGGCCAGCATGACTGAAACGCCGGGGTTATCAATCGCCATGAATGGCAACATCAAAACCGCAATCAACAGTATGGTGGCAAACAGGTTCCATTTTGGGTCGACAAACAAGTAGTAACCCCACAGCATCATTAACCCCACTAAAATCAGCAATGGGATTGGATAATGGGTAATTCCTCGCGACAGTAATAAACCTAACCCCATTGTCACCACAACGGCCAAGAGCAATTCGTAGACCGTTTCTTTATGGAGATTTGGTTTATCAATTAAGAACTTAGCTGTGAACACTGGCGCCACAAACGCAAGCGGCCAGTTTATCCACGCCGCCAAGAAAACAGCCAACGTGACCCCGACCGTAAATCGCAGGATCCGTTGCTGTGTTTGTTGGTCAGGAATCGGCTTATCGGACATAAGACAATACGCTAATCAAACGAATCCATACTTTGCCTATCGCGTTGAATACAAAGTTATCGCCGCTATAAACAATCACATCCGCTTGACCACCCACTCGGAGCATGCCTGTCACTTCTTCATTATCAAATTCAATGGTTATGGGAAGCATCTGTGTTTGGCGCAACCAACCCGTTTGTTGGCTAGCTTGAGCAAGCTTACCTGCTTGGTCATTTTGCCCCCAATCAACACCCCAATCGATACTACTTACGCGCCCTTTTACCACTTTGCCCGGTGCGAAATCTAACGCCACTTCAACTTCATCACCGACCGTTACATTACCTAGGCTGTTCTCTCGATAATAAGCTTCAATCCAAATATCTTCGGTTGAAACAAAGGTCATGATTGCTTGCCCTGCTGATGCATAGAAACCTTCAGACAGGCTAAAGTTAGAGACACCACCTTGTGTCGGTGCAGTAATCACGGTGCGTTCTAGATTCAATTGAGCTTGTTCAAGTGCCAGCAACGCCGCTTTCACTTGGCTATTTTCTTCGCCTTCTTTACCCATTTGTTTCTTAGCACGGTCAAGGTCAGCTTCTGCATTCACAACCGCCGCACTAGAGGTCGCTAATGCTGCTCGCGCTTTATCTGCATCTGATTTAGAAACGACACCTTTATCGGCCATCTCTAAAACACGCTTAGCTTGCAGTTTGGTATTTTGTCTTTCAACAATGGCTGAGGTGAGTTTCGCTTGTGCTGAAGCAATGCTCGCGGTTTGAGCGCCGACATTTTGGCCTGCAATCTCTAAATTTTGCTCGGCTTGTTGTACGGCTATTTGGTAATCAGACTCATCTAAAATGGCTAGCTTATCGCCTTGATTAACCAGTTGGTTAGGTTGAACAAGAATATCGAGCACTTTACCCGACACCTCAGGTTTGATTGGAACGATATAACCTTTGACACGAGCATTATCAGTAATAGGGATGATGCGGTCTGAAATGATACTGAAGATCAACATGAACGCTACGAACAACAATAAGTAGTTGGTGACCTTTCTTACTTTGTCTTTTCCATTTTCTTGCTGGCCAACTTCTTCCTTGGCTTCTTGCGCATTCCCGTTGACTTCTGACATGGGACTCCCTTCTAGATAACTAACATCAACAAAATTAATACTTTAAAAATAAGCCCGGTGATGGAAAACTCAAGTAAATAGGGTTAGATTTAGTAAACAAAACGTTGCAAATGATATGCACGTCTAATAGTGCGACAATATATACAGGATTGTATTCCAATGAGCTCTAGTCACTACCAAGTCCCGGTAATTCAAACGAACTACGCCAAAATTCTGGTTCAGGTTTTTTCTGACTATGGTCTCGACCTCCACCTTTTGCTCAAAGATTCTGGTTTACCGCCCGATCTCATTGAATCAGAAAGCGACTTTGTGCCATCAGAATCGATTAAACGTTTGATTTATCTGACATCCGCCCAACTTGGCGTATCTCGGTTCACCGATATTCTTGGACTCGCATTTCGACGTCGAATCATCCCAAATGTCTTGCATCAATTTACCGAATTCGAAACCATTGGCGATGCACTAAAACAGATCAATTCAATCTTTGCCTATGATTCACCAGGCAGCAAAGTCGAGTTTATCCAAGAACACGGTCAGAACTGGTTTTGCCGGACAGCCCCGGAAGACAACTCCCCTATGTTTCAATGGGGCGAAGCTTTCGCTGTTATTTATATCATCGAGTTAATAACCATTTTATCGCAATCACCATGGTTACCGACTAAAGTTCGCTTGCAAGGGCATGACATCGATGTCGTCAAAACACTGGTATCAAGTAACTGCCAACTGTTTGTTGATCATTCGTCGACTGCTGTGCAGATTCCTGATGAGATCTTACAACTCCCAATCCGTCTTACGTCTAAAGACCTCAGTACAAAACCGACACTTATTGAGTGGCATACCAGCTTTACCGATAGTATTTATGAGCTTCTAAAACCGTACATGAAAGAACAAGACCTCTCTCTTGAAGAGGCGGCAGAGCTGCTCAACTTTTCAGTGCGAACGTTCCAACGCAAACTCAAGAATGAAAACACCACTTATCGAAAGATCAAAGAGAACCTGATGTTTTCTGTAGCTTGCGAGCTGATGGAAGAAGGCCACACGCTGACCTACATTTCTAGCCAACTCGGTTACACCAACATCTCTCATTTTTCTCGTGCATTTAAGCGTGTGTCTGGCCTTACGCCGAAGATTTACCAACGCTCAATCTCGGCTTAGGCTTCGCTCGATTGATTAACCAAGCACGGCCTACATCTAACCAAGGGCAATTGGAGTAGCACAGCCTGGGCTAGAGCTACACACTCTATTTCGCCCGTTACCTTTAGCGCGGTAAAGTGCCTTATCTGCACTGCGATAGGTCGCTTCGGCTTGCGCCTGTATTTCAGACACACCACTGCTCACGGTCAGGTTCAATGTTGTCCCTTTGGTAATCACTTCTTTCAGTCGATACATCGCCTCAAACGCTTCTGCCAAATTGGTTTCAGGCATCAAGATAGCGAACTCTTCTCCGCCTACTCGCGCGACGATATCAGTGTCTCGGCTGTTGTTTCTCAACAGTTCAGCGACCTCTTTCAGCGCTGAATCACCTTGGTCATGACCGTGATTATCATTGATAGCCTTGAAGTGATCTAAATCGATCAACGCCAAGCAGGAATGTGTGTAACCATAACGCTCTGCCAGGTTAGAATAATGTTTTAAGTCGTTATCAAAGCGGCGTCGATTCCAGCACCCTGTCAGTGAATCCGTTTCCACCAGCATTCTTAATCGACGCTCCAATATCTTGCGTCGGCTAATATCCGTAAAGGTCACCACGTACTTGTTATTGTGCGGCAGAATTTCAGTTAGCTTTTCCACCACAACGTTTACGGTAAACTGCTCACCAAGTCGACTGACGCCACTCAACTCACCTTTCCATCTCTGGTTTTCCTTGAGTGAGCGAGTAATGGTCGTGATTAGGCTGCTGTTATTCATAAAACAGAGATCAGAAATCGGACGAGATTCGACTTGGTCAAAGGCATAACCTGAAACCCGAGAGAATTGTTGATTCACTTGTATGACCCTCAATTGACTATCGAGGATCATAAAACCAGCAACGCCATCAATGATCGCTTCAGACAAGCTATTCTTGCTTTGAGCCATTTCATGTCGATATAGGCGTGCGGTAATGAGGGTGCTGAGCAAAAACAACGCGCACACAGAAAAAGCCATGACTGCCGAAGAAGCCATACTCAATAACCACAAGCTAACTGCCATATTAAGGGCAAGTGTAGACACCACGTATAGCGGCATTTTTCGGTCAAAACTTAACTTATTCATAGTCTGCTCTAGTGATGGGCGAATGACTATGATGGCTAAGTTTCCACTAAGATATTTACCATTTTGCGACACATACAAATTCAAATTACATATCGAACATTAAGCGCATAGGCTTATGCTAACTATTGAGCAGAAGAAACGAGTTGTTTAATAGAAAGAGCTAGTTATTAATCAGGAACAACTAATTATTGAGTAAGAACAACAAGCTACCGCTACTGAGTGAGCTGCCGTAATTGAAGTTAATTCCAATCCCGAAGTTGTCAAAAAAGTAAGAATCGTAAGGCACATCAAATACTAATCCGGCCCCGAATTCATAGTAATAGTGCGTATCTAAAGGAGCAGTCAAATCACCCGCGACATCGATTCTTGTTAAGTTATAGTGGATTTGAGGGTTATTAAGCGACCAAGCATCGAGCGCTACATTTTGCCTAAACTCTAGTTCATTAATGAATCGCATCCCTTCTGGGTTACCGATATCGCCATCGTTCGCTTCGCCCCAGCCTGTTCCATAAAAGTAACGAACTCTTGAAGACACATTCCAACTGCCCCACTCCTTTGGTTGCAAGTATTGAAGTTTGACTGAAGGTTCTGCAACAAGTGCCCATGCTGATGTATTCAACGCGTAGCCGTCTAGCTGAGATTGAAATGCTTGAGAGTAGCTGTTGTTGTATTCGTATTTATTGCGGTAATAGAGCAAGTGAGTGCCTAAGCCATAGGCGATAGACCAATGTTGGTTTAAATGGTTTTGCCCTTCGAAAAAGCCATACAGGCCCAATACCGAGTCTTCATTTGGGTTAACACGACGGTCAGGAGTCACATCTGATGAGATCTCAATATCCTGTTCAGAAAGCGCATAAGACCCTCGCACAGACCAAATAAGGTCAAAGTCAGGGTCATCCGTTTTAATCACGGAAGAGTAAGGGATGGAGCCCACACTCACTTGGCTTCGAGTATCGATGGTTTTATCTGAGCCAAAACCACTGTCGTTTAAATTGATAAACGAATTAGGATCAAAATCCACAAAGCCAATTGAAATGGCATCGCTGTCAGTCAGCGCAATTGACACAGAAAATATCTTCTCTAAGCGGTTCTGAATCAATTCATTGGATGCATAGGCCGAGGAAGAACTGAGGCCCATTAAGAGCAGAATAATAGAACGGGGATAGTGCGATAGGGGTGAAAGCATTAAGTTGACTCCATTCAAACTTATGCTTCAAGTGTAATTGGTAACTTAACTAATTCAATCAGAGAGTTAACGGTGTGGTTGATACTGCTCTCAGTTCCAACTGCAAGAGCGTTGCTAAATCGATGGCCCCCCAAAGTTCTTCTACGTCTTGGATTCTAAAATGAATAATCATATGCGCCTCTGTCTAAATTGGAGTCTTATCTTGGATCATTCTGAAACCGGGAACTTACCATAATACGCCATACCCAGTGAATGACTGTTTACAACTCTGATAGGCGAAGTGATTGTTCATAAGAACTAATTAACGCTGGATGACACGCAGGAAAGCAAAAAGTGAGCCACCATGGGCTCACTTTTTAGGTCTAAACAAGATAATAAGTAGCGGAATTAGATAAAGACTCTCGCTCTAATACTAAACACCCAAGCGCTACTTTCATTTGAAAACGCAGGATCTTTTATATACTGGATGTCAGGCGTGACTTGGAAATGATCACCAAACTGCATGTTGTAGTAGATCTCTGCTGTCCACTGCTCTGTACTACCGCTTATAGCTTTCGCATCAGCTGCAAAAGAATCACCATTCACTTCCGCCCAGTTTAGCGCTACACCAAGGTTGTTGGTCGGTTTTCCTAATCCAAAGTACCCCATACCAACAGAAATAGACTTATCGTAAAGGGCAACATCCCCTTCAGAGAAACCACCTCGCACAAACGGCATCACTTGATCAGTCATGAACTGGCTCCATGAGAAGTTAACGCCCGAGCCACCTTCCGCAGCAAGGCTATTACTATGACGAGTATCGTCACCAAAGTCCCAGAAAGTCACATGGAAGTTATCGGTGTAGATCTGCTCTTGCGAAGCCGTCCAGCCTAACTCCAGTGTGGTGAAGTAAGAGGCATCGCTGCCAAAAGCGGTATCAAAGCCATCAAAAATGTCATCTGATTTACCCTTTGCGTCCGCGATACCACCGACCACATAAAAATTCTCACCCAACATATGACCAGCAGAAAGCGCAAGTACACCATCATCAGGTAAGCCCATCGCACCAGAGCCTGTCGAGAATGCCAAATTAGTAAAGCCAGACCATGGGCTTGCTAGAGCGTAAACATCCGCATAGTTAGTTACATCCTGCCAACCGACAACAATAGTGCCTTTGCCATCGTTAATTTTTTGCTTCCAATTTAAGTCCGTAACACGAAACCCTTGGTCACTGTATGCAGGGCCAATTGAACCGACATAGCCAAGTGGGCCGAATGAATAGTCTTTTGGCGCAGTATCACCATAGGCATGTCTATGTTCCACCTTCCAAACTAAGCTACCTGAGTTCTGTGTGTCCTTTCCGTATAGATGCCATGAACCGTATAATCGAGCCACACCCGACGATGCATCAACGCTATCGCCGCCAACCCCATCTCCTGAGGTCAGCCCCAAAGCAAAGTAATCTGCACCAAATGTAAAACCATCCTCAGCTAATGACTCCCTCCAAGATTTCTTTTGTGCTTTCTGCTCTGCAATTGTATTTTCAACAGAATCTGGGCCTTCAAAGTTAGCGCCGTAAACAACGCCGCTCATTGGGCTAGCCGCCATCACAATTGCGATACTTACTTTAGAAAATCTTGAGTTCATCATGTCACCAGTGCTTTTTAAGTTAGTTTTATTTTAGTTATTACTCACATTGAAAATTGTCATTTGATGACAACCATTAATTTTCTTTTTCATAATAGTCTTCGATCATCGAAGCTTTCATTTCATAACCCATGGTGAGGTTACTTTTACCATCGACTAGGAAGACCTCTTCAGTCACTTTGTTGGAGCTAAAGTCACCTTCTACCCACACTGGATACTGAACGTTCTGTACCTGAAAGCCTTCAGGAAAAGACACGCGCACAATCTGGTTTGCAGGAGGCGGTGGCATGTGGATGCACGCACCCGCCACTGGCACTAACAGAAACTCTGTTGCTGTCATTCCCTCTGAGAATTCCAGTGGAACGATGAAACCGGGAACTCGTACTTTCTTGCCATCAAACTCTGTCGTAATAGCTTCGGCGTTTGCTTTCATGGTTTGCATGTATTCATCACGCAGTGCGATCATTTCGTCTGCGTCCACGCCTTGCTCTTTTAGCGTTTGTTTAAATAATAAAGCCTGTTGTTGAGCTTGCTCTTCCTCTGATGCACTCATTGCTATCACACCTTGTAATAGACGCATTTGTTGATCGGTGAGATCCGGCATTTCTACTTTCATTTCGTGAGACTCTGAGTTCAGATCTTGCCACTCAAGATTCATCGCTGTTTCAGCAAAAGTAGGTAAAGCAACGGCCGTAAGTGATGCCACCGACAGGATAAGAGAAAGCATTTTTTGCATATAGAACACCTTGAAGAGGGATGACCTACCCAAATAGGTCACCCATTAAAGCTTAATTTTTAACTGAGTTGTCGAACTGAATTACAGCGTGTTTTTGTAGACTTTGCCGTCTTTCATGATGACTTTGATGGTATCGATTTCAGGGCTGCGCGGCTCTGCATCAAACCATTTTTCGTTTGCCCCAATCACTGACAAGTCTTCAAGTGGGTTGCCTTCAACAATAATGATATCGGCGTATGCGCCCGCTTCAATCACGCCTAACTTACCCTCTGGGTATGGGTCCATCACGCCAGATAACTTAACGATCTCACCGTTTACCGATGTCATCCCTTTCAAAGTGAAGAAGTTGCCTAACTCTTTACCCGCAAGGAAGATCGTATGGTCAGTTTGTTTGATACAAGAAACCACGTCACCAACACAGTCTGTGTGGAAACCCCATTTCGGTTGGTACTTGTTTACATTCGAGATGTAGTCTTTGAATGCTTTGGTTGCCGACTCCGCTTTACGCTTAGAGGCTGGGTTCGAGTTAATCGCTTCGATCTGTGTCAGGTAAGGTGAAAACGCGGTCATGTTAGTTGTGATGTAGGCGTCTTTATCTTCCATCTTGTCGGCGATATCGCCATCGAACATGAAACCGTGCTCGATCGTTTTAACACCCGCATCCAAGTTACGCATGATCGCTTTTTTGCTGTAAGCGTGAGACATCACGTAAGAGCCATACGCATCAGCAATTTCAACGGCGGCTTCAATTTCTTCCGCAGACATCGCATTCAGCTGCCAAGGGTCAAATGATGATGCCACACCACCTGATGACATGATCTTAATTTGCGTATTGCCTTGCTTGAAGTTTTGGCGAGCAGCCGCTTTGATTTCGGTAATACCGTCGGCATTAAAGCTGACGCTATTTCGCGCCATACTGGTCGATGAACCAAAGAAGTGTTGGTTAGCCGTGGTTAGGTTACTGAAATCGGCATGCGAACCCGTCGGGCCAATAAATGCGCCTGATGTGTAAAGTCGTGGGCCCGGCAACATGCCTGAATCGATAGTCTTACGTAAGCCAGTATTCAAGCCACCAGCATCACGCCACGTGGTGAAACCCGATTGAAACGCGGCGTTCGCGTTGACTGTCGCTCGCGCGGCTAACTCTTCGATCGTTCGGTTGTTTTCGTGGTCGCTTAGGTTACCGCCGTTAAGCAATAAGTGTCCGTGGCCTTCGATTAAACCTGGCATTAACGTTTTGCCTTCGCCGTCAATCACTACAGCGTCACCAGCCTCTATCGGGCTCGCAGAGATTTGTTTGATAAGATTGTCTTCGACTAATACATGATGGTCTTCGTACAATTTGTTTTCAGTACCATTGAACACATCGACGTTAGTAAATAGCGTTGATGCTGCATTTGCAGAAAGAGCAAATGAACACGAAAGAGCAACAACAGAGAGCTTTAAGCCTGCATTTTTCATTTTTACACCTTGATTCCGTTTATTAGTGGCGTCCACTTCCCATAACGATTCCGTAACTACTAATGAGTGTCATGAGGTTTCAAAGGTGTTTTTATTGGTTGCGACACTCGCAAAAAAATAAAAACAACTCATCCACATTCAATAACTTAGTAGTGATACTGCCAGTATTCAAGGTTGATAAATGGCCATTTGGTGACAATAAATAATTCTGCGTGCAGGCTCCAGTTTTTACTTACTGTTTTTAGCTGTGCTCTTTTCGGTACTGTCTTGGCGTCATGTTCATCTGTCGTTTGAACGCTCGGGTAAAGTGGGAAGAATCGGAATACCCCATCTTCGCGCCTACTTGTGTAATCGATAAATCGGACTGCTTAAGCAATTCTAAAACCTGCTCAAGAACCATCTCTTCAATCAAGGTTTTGTAGACCACCCCTTCACTTTCCAACCGACGCTGGATCGTTCTGACATGAATATTCAGAATCTCAGAAGCTAAGCTAATTGGGAGTTTCCCCATCGTGAGATAAGGTTTAATAACAAGCTTAAAAGCGCTCAGGAATGAGCTAGGTAAAGGCTTAGTGAGATCTGATACTTGAGCAATTTTGGGTAAAACAATCGGTGCAAGCATGATGTCTTCAGGGATCTCAAAGGCAGTGACCGGTCTATGCGTATAAAACTGAGCACTGCCCATTTGTGGTAGAGATTGAAAGCATTCGAGATCGCCATTCTGAATGCCAACCTCAGACGGCTTCCAACGCCCTTGCGTTAATACTAAAAGTAGCTCGTTGATGAAAATAACAGAGAACAATTCAGCAAACTTAAACCAAGGCGCGTTAGTAAACGGCTTCTCACGAACAAACCACCACTTACCTCCGGATTGCTTGGTATAGACATTCGCACCATTAGATACGAGCTTCAGCTGCTCACCAAATTGGTCTAGCGCGTTTTTCAATGAATCCTGCTGGCTTAGCTTAGCCACAAACCTTGGCACATAGGTTTGCTTGCAAAAACTCCACATAAACAGCGAAAACTCTTCTCTCGACGCAGATTCACCCATAATCTTGACCACGTTCTTAACCGTTGTCTCAGGGAGATAATCGTAATGGTCATTACTGGTGAGAATATCATTAGGGATTTGGGCACTGCGTAGTAAGGTGTAGATTTCACCATCAATATGTTTGAACAGTTCCGCGAACAATTCGACTTCTTTCTTATCGACAACTGTCATTATCTGAGGGGTATTTGGCATCCTTTCCCTTATCTATTCGTTCACGAACTCAAATTATCACCTTTTTTAAGATAGCAGAACAAACGCCGCGTTACCTAGGCCTACTAACCGAATATCTCCGTCAAAATAACGAATAAACAAACGGTTAGTGGCCAAAATAGTGTTTACTGACTTGGTAGATTACTGAACGGCTAGCTCCCCTCTACGTACCCAGAATGCTCGAACATGGTCATAAATCAGATTAAACACAAACGCGTAAATGGTAATAAAAATGGTCACGCCGATGTCCATCAAAAATGCCTGCCAAATCCCCACATCAAGTAAGTAAGCCATCGCTGGGATCGTCGCCACCAGCAAGCCTGCCTCAAATAGCACAACATGAAAAACACGTAACTTGAGTGAACGCTTTGATTTTTCACCCGTGAAGTAGCGATCAAAAATGCGGTTGAAACAGTAGTTCCAAATCATCGCGATGGTCGCAACAACTATCATGGTTCCTGATAAGGCATTCACATCATGATCAGTAAATATCGCTAAGCCTATAATTGATAGTGTTACGGCCAATACTTCAAATAACACTGAATGAAACACTCTTTCTAACGTACTCATACATTCCTCTAAATAATCTATTACGTGTTGGATTGGTCGAGATTATGTCTCCTGAAATAATAAGAGAAAGTTAACAGCCATCACGAATAGTGATAGCCTAGGAGTGATTACCCCCTTTGGTATTGAGCGAGAGATAACATGTACAGTTTTGAGCAATTAAAAGTCTTCGTCACTGTGTGTGAAAGTGGCTCTTTCTCTGCCGCCGCTCGCAAACTGAAACGCGCTCAGTCTGGAGTCAGCCAGTCGATCGCCAACCTAGAAATTGCCATCGACCAAGAGCTATTTAACCGAGAGAAAAACATCCCCGTTTTGACCAACACAGGTAAAGCGTTATTACCTGTCGCTAAGTCGATTCTCGACCAACAAAAGTACTTCGACCAAAAAGTAGAATCGCTCACACAAGAAGATGAGCACGAACTGATCATTGCGGTTGATGAAAGCATCATAGATAAGAATTTCATTAAGATAATCAGCTCACTGGCCGATCAGTTCCCAATCACGCACTTCGATATTATTACGGCCTCAACCTTCGATGTGGAAGACCTCGTAAGACGCGGCAAAGCGCAGATTGGCATCATCTATGCGGATGGTGAACTTAAAGTGGATATGGACTTCTTCTTACTGGGCCAAGCCCGCTTTCTTACAGTTAGCTCCGCCACTCACGAACTCAGCCAAATGTCGGTAGTACAAGACTCAGATCTAAAGCGTTACCGCCAATGTGTGCATCGCAGTTCAAAGCAGCGCGAACTGTGGTTCACCTACGGTATTAGCTCGATGCTTTGGTATGCCAACAACCACAAAACGATCATCGATCTCGTTGAACAGAACGTTGGCTGGGCAAATGTGCCTGAAATGATGGTGATGGAAGGCATTCAAAAAGGCGAACTTGTAGCACTGCCAGTGGCACACGAGCATGGTGGTTGGATTACTCCAGTGGGTTGCTTAGTGTCTCGCAGCCATATCAATGGCCCAGTGTTAACAAGTTTACTTGAAAAACTAAAAGGCCACTCATTAGAGAACAATCAATGGCAAGCCAACTAATCTCCCCCAATTCTTGAGTTCAGCCTATTTTAGCAACTGAATCCTAAGTCAATGACGGTGGTGTTTTCTCCAGCACTACCTCATTTCCGGCTTTCGTACCGATAATTTTCTTTGTCGTGTGGATAAAACACCTTAGTTGATGTCCAAAAGTGACCTAACTACACTGCGATCCCAACCGGGTGTGTCTTTTCAAACGAATGTAGACAGACCCAAATCGCTCTTTAACATCACTGACCCAACTTCAAATCTCCTAGATAAGCGCTCAGCCTTGCAGTTGCTTATGCCGGTTTCAAATAGATCACTTTTTGAATATTAATTCGCACCCAGTTTATGAGCGCTCTTTGAGTGCTTTTTTATATCTAAATGAACCTTTTGGAAAATTTGTCGTGAACGTTTTAAGAAATATTTGCCCTGAGAAAATGGGCAAAGAGCGTAACAAACGAGAGTATGATTTACGCGTACTTAATTGTGTCAGTGAAAGCGAATATGAATCGCGTATGGCGGTTTGGAATAGCCTAACTTTGGCTGCTACTCCGTCTGCTTCGGAAACAAAGGGCTTCATCGATGAGTCTTTCAACAAGCTTCAACAAGACCTGAAAAAAGCTAGCCGTGAGTTATCGATTAACTACACGGACTTCATCGCAATGGCGCATGAAGAGATCAACTACATTAAGGTGTTTGTTGCTGATAAAACTGCACAATATGGTTGGTACGCTGCGATTGTTCTGATGGTCATCGGCACGGTTGCTCTGTGCATTCAATAGACCAAACGATGTGTTAGATAGAGCACCTTAAATGCTCTATCGATAAGCACATCTAGCACCCATCCGTGCTTGTGCTTTCACTAGAAAACAGATGCCCAACCTCATTTGTTTTCTAGTTCTACTCCCCCCCTTCACTCTCCCATTAGAGATAGCAGTTCCTGGGTCGCTTGTTTTGGGCTTTCAGCGTGACATATCGCTGATACCAAGGCCAATCCATGAATACCTGTCTTAACCAACTGCGGAATGTTCGACTCGTTGATTCCACCGATACCCACAATCGGCAACTTCGTTGTATCCAAAGCCATTTGAATGCCTTCATAACCCCAATGTTTCTTTAGATTTGTCTTAGTCGGTGTGGCAAACAACGCGCTGAGGCCAATGTAATCGATCGGCAAACTATCGGCTTCTTGTAGCTGCTGTTCAGTTTCAATTGATAACCCAAGAATCTTATCTGGACCTATCAACTGGCGTGCTAACTCTGCAGGCATATCCGATTGCCCCAGATGCAAACCATCGGCGTCGACAGCCAATGCAACGTCCACTCGGTCATTGATGATCAGCGGAACACCTGAACCAGCTAAAATAGACTTAACCGCTTGTGCTCGTTCAATGAAGGCTCTTACGTCTCCGTGTTTTTCTCTTACTTGAACCATAGTGACGCCACCCGCGACCGCTTGTTCAACCACAAACTTAAGCGTTTCTAAATCTTGTTGGTCATCCGTTACTAAATAGAGCTTATAAGGGTTCATATCGTACCTTTGGAGTCGATGTCTAAAATTGGCGTTGTACTATTTTACCGACAAATCGCATCATGTGCATGGAAGTTAATACTAAATTAACTCAATTACACACGTACCATCGAATACGCAACTCGTTGAAAGCATACCGAAAAACCTGAATTTTTTAACTAAAGCGTTACTTATTACACAAAGAATTCACTTCAAGCATGCCCAGAACGCTGTTTTATGAAATACTCCACAGTGAAGGAATCAGGTAAATATAGGGATAGTTATGCGCCACCTTTCTATAGCGCTCAAGATCAAGCTGGGTTATGCCATCTGCTTGCTCTTTTTCGTCATTTCAGGCTTTGTGAGTTACAAAGGTATTCAAACCTTGTCGAACGGCTTTAGCCAATACAGTGAACTCAGCCAAAAAGCGACATTATCAAGCAACATTCAAGTGCACTTTCTTCAGATGCGTTTAGCTTCTGAACGTTACTTAGAGTCATTGGATGAACAGTACGAAACGAATTATCAATCAAGCAAACTTGCGATTGATGATCTGCTCAACAACTTAATCCAATCCACCACCAAAACCGATAGCCTAGCTAGCCTACAATTAGTGCAAGACAGCGTGGCGGCGTTTGATGTGGCTTATGGGTCAATGAAACAAAGTGAACTCCTCATTGACCAACTGGTCAACGTTGAGATGGTCAAACGAGAAACCAACGCACTGAAAGCGGCTCAGAGCTTGTTGTATGAGTCATACAATAACAACGATCCAAACGCGAGCTTATACGCAGGCATGTTGATGGAGAACTTCCTCGCAGCCAAGATCACCGTGCTCAGTTACTCAAACAACAACGACCTCAAAACCTATGAAGCGGGTAAAGATATCTTTGAATACGCGCTACCAGGTATTGAAAGCGATATTGAATCTCTTAAATCATCGCCTTATCAAAGTGAGCTGATTGAAGACTTCTCGAACCAACGCGAAGCGTATGCAAAAGGCTTTGAGCAAGTTCATCAACAGATGATTGAGAACACGCAAAGAACCGCTACCCTCGCCTCTATTGGTGACAGCTTAGCGATTGCGGTCGCGGATGCTCAAAGTATTCTCGAGCAACAGAAACAAGCGCTCACGCCAGTACTGCAAGCCAGTGAAAAGCGTTCGATTCAAATCATCATATTGCTGACGGGTGTGGCTTTAGTTATTGGCATGACGAGCGCCGTGTTGGTGACTCGCTCTATCACCACAGGCATCGCGCAGGTTAAACAAATCACCAACGAACTTTCTCAGGGCAATCTGAATGTTGAAGTGAACATTGAGAGCAAGAACGAGATTGGTGAACTGCTAACCAACATGGAGATCACCATTGAGTCTCTGCGCGATATTGTTGGCCAAGTGAACCGCTCTAGTGTGCGTATTGGTGAGATGTCGGAGTCACTCAATCAAGTGACAAACAACAGCTCGACCAACGCAACACAATTGAACAGCGAAATGATCAATATCTCTTCTGCCGTTGATCAATTGGCTTCAAGCACATCAGAAATTGCGGCAAGTGCTAACCACGCGTCTCAAGTTGCTAACCAAGCAACCGAGAATGTGGCGATGGGACTGAAAGAAGTAGACAAAACACTGCATGAAATTGGCAGCGCCGATGAAAGCATGCAGGTCAGCAGCCAAAAAGTGACTGACTTACACAAAGAGTCGATGAACATTGGTGCCATTCTTGAAGTAATTAAAGGTGTATCTGAGCAAACCAACCTACTGGCATTGAACGCTGCCATTGAAGCCGCTCGTGCGGGTGAACAAGGTCGTGGGTTTGCTGTCGTAGCCGATGAAGTGAGAACGCTCGCTAAGCGTACTCAAGATTCTGCGAGCCAGATTGATGAACTCATCACTTCGCTACAACGTGGCGCTAAAGATGCGTTAGAGTCGATCAAAGAGAGTCATAGCACCGTTTCTGATGCTTCAACTCAGGCACAGCAAGCTTCTCAGAATTTGCATGTGATTAACCAACACATCCAAGATTTGAATCAGGCCAACAGCCAAATCGCGGTATCGGTCGATGAGCAGGATTGCTTAACCAAATCTCTGGGTGAAAATGCGCAAGGTGCCAATACCATCGCACAAAGCAACCAAGAATCGGTCAGCAGCATTTCAGGTGCAGCGAGCGACTTAACCGAGGTTGCTCACCACCTAGAAAGCCAAGTAAATCGATTTAGAACCTAACGAAACCAGCCTTCAACACGGCTGACACGGTTTCGAACCAATAATAAAAAGCCCCCTACACATAAGTGTCGGGGGCTTTCTTTTAGTTAGGAGCTTTAAGTTAAGAACGATTAACTCAGAACTATCAGTTTTGAGCTTAGAACTAGATTAAACCTATTGAATCTTCAAGCGTTGAATCAGTGTCTCTTCATCGAGTTGATACAGCTCATCGAGTAAGTTCATCTGCAAGCTACCTGGGCCACGTGAGTTCTCAGCCGCAATTTCACCAACCACACCCAATACCGCCGCAGCAGCCAAACCACTGTCATCACCGACAGCAGCAAATGCGCCCGTCAATGCTGTTAAAGTACAGCCCATGCCTGTCACATACGGCATCATTGGATGACCATTGTTTAACGTCACAACACTGTCTTTCGTGACAACGTAATCCGTCTCACCAGAAATAACCACATTCGCACCGTATTCAGCCACTAAGCATTGCGCAGCGCCTATTGCAGCATCACTGCTATCCAACGCATCAACGCCTTTGCTCTGTGCTTGCTCACCCGCTAGCGCGATAATCTCAGACGCATTACCACGAATGATTAGCTTATCCGCTAAACGTGCAATTTCACGAGAAGTCTCGGTACGCAGCGTACTTGCGCCACAACCCACAGGGTCAAGAACCACAACCTTATTGTTCGCATTCGCTTGTTCAACCGCGAAGCGCATTCTTGGCGTCCAAACACTGTCTAACGTACCGATGTTAATCACAAGCGCGCCAGAGAATGACATCATCTCAGCCAGTTCTTGTTGCGAGTGCGCCATGATAGGCGAAGCACCAATCGCCAGCAGAGCATTGGCCGTGTTATTCATCACCACGTAGTTGGTGATGTTCACAACCAACGGCTTTTGCTCTCGTACTGCACGCAGCGATTGGATGATTTGTTCAGTTAGCATGGGTTAATCCTTATTCGTGAAAGTCGCTTTTAATCCGCTGTTGAGTCATCAAGTGCATTCAGACCTTGCTGCCAGAAAGCCACTTCCATACGTGTTGCCGTTTTGAAGATATGAACGATGTTCTGACCGCGCTCGCTGTTAATATCAATTTCAGCCAGTAGCTGATTGAAATACTCTGCGCCCGTTGCCACGCCCGATTGGAACTCTTCTCCGCAGTAAAGCTGTAACCAACTCGCGTATGGGTTACCTTCTAAAACAGTATCACTGCTTTCTAGAAGCGCTTTACCAATCACGGCATAACCAATTGAACACGGAGCCAGTGCCGCATAAAGATCGACAAGATCACCCGTCATACCTGCATCTAGAACGTAGCGCGTGTAAGCGACTGTGCCAAAATCTTCAGGTTCGTTTTCCAAGTCAGATTCCGTTAAACCCCACTGACCACAGTAAGTCACGTGGTGTGAAATTTCAGAATCTAATAGAGCATGAACACTTGGCAGAGCACGGCGCATATCTGCCAAAGTTTTAGCTTTGTAAATCGCCAATGCATAAGCGCGAGCATACTGCTTCAAAAACAGAAAATCTTGCTTCAAATAATGCAGAAAACACGGCTGAGCAAGAGTGCCGTTCGCCAGCGTTTTAACAAAATCATGCTCGGTGTAGTCTTGCCAATCTTGCTGACAGGCTTGGATTAAGTCTTGGTATTTCATGAGATTCCTTAGTCAAAAGTCGGTACGTAATCTGCGGCTTTTGGTAGTGATTTGATAATACCTTTGTCGAACATGAACTGCGCGTAATCATCGTAACGCTTCATATCTACAGCTGAAGGGCGAAGTGCAAAACGAGTCAGTGTGTCGTTCCACGCGCGTTGGTTAAGTTCGTTGTTCAACGTATCTGGTGAATACGCCACAAACTCACTCCATGAATCTTGAGGGTGGTTCACGATGTAAGTTGTTGCTTGCTCAAGTGCTTTGTTGAATGCTTTGATTGCTTCGTCGTCGTGTTTCTTTGCGTTCGCCACAAAGATCAGCTCATCGTAAGCTGGCACACCATGCTCTTCTGGGAAGAATGCTTTCGCTTTAAAGCCTTCAAGCGCTAGCTGGTTAGTTTCGAAGTTACGTAAGCCACCCCAAATTGCGTCTACCTTGCCCGATGCCAATGAAGATGAAAGTGCCCAACCGACATTGATGGTTTGCACGTCAGTAAACTCAACGTTTTCTTGAGCCAGCATGGTGCCGATCGTCGCTTCTTCGTTGCCCGCAATCGCAATACCGATCTTCTTGCCTTTCAGGTCCGCTAACGAATCGTTCTTGCCGTTATCTAAAACCATGAGCGTGTTCAGTGGCGTTGCGATAAGAGTTGATGCGCGAACGAGAGGCAAGCCTGCTGCCACATCCATAGTTAGGCTTGGTTGGTAGGTTACGGCTAAATCGACCTTACCTGCTGCGACAAGTTTCGCTGGAGTGCTTGGGTCAGCTGGCTCTTGGATTTCAACCTCTAGGCCTTGGTCAGCAAAGTAACCACGCTCTTGAGCAATCACAATTGGGCCATGGTTCGGGTTCACAAACCAATCCAACATCAATGTCAGTTTCTTTTGTTCAGAACCCGCCAATGCATGACCTGAAACTAGCGAAGCAAGCAGTGCTACTGCACCTACCAATTTGGTGTTTTTCATAGTTAACCTTTCCTTTTGAATATTATTATTGTGTTTGTCGATCTAATTTTTAACGAGGTGTTGTTTAGATAAATAGCCTTGAGCGAAGCTTTATTAAACAAAGAGTTATTGAGCTAGCCATCACTGGTTCTCCCAAGGGATAGCTTTTTTGAGTAATTTGTCTGTGATGAAGTAGAGCGAGATAGAGAGCACCGCCAAGATAAACAAGGCCGCGAACATCTCATCAATGATCATGCGCGCATTGGCTTGCAGCATTAGATAGCCTAACCCTTCACTCGAACCCACCCACTCGCCGACAACCGCGCCAATTGGAGCAATAACCACAGCGACACGAATACCTGACGCCAATGTTGGCAGTGCAGCAGGCAGTTGGATGTGACGAAGCAGTTGCCATTTCGATGCGCCCATCGTCTTGGCAAGATCGAGATAGCCTGTCGGTGTATTACGTAGGCCGTCGTAGCAACATGTGGTCACAGGGAAGAAGATAATGATCGCCGCCATCACCACTTTTGACGCGATGCCGTAACCAAGCCACAACATCAATACTGGAGCGATAGCAAACACGGGGATCGCTTGGCTGGCAATTAAGATAGGCAATAGCCAACGTTTCAACGGATCAAACATCAACATCTGCAAGGCGAAAAACAGCCCCATAGACAAACCTAGTAATAGCCCAAGTAAGATCTCTTGTGCGGTCACCCAAGTGTGTTTGAGTAACACATCGTAGCGTTCAATAAGCTTGAGAAAGACTTCTGCGGGGGCCGGAAGAATGAAGCTCGGCATTTCGAAAACAACGACCACAAGTTGCCATAAGCCAAGAATCACAACACTGCTGATAAGCAAACGCATAACGGGATTCATCTGACTTGAACGTTCAGTGCTAGACTGCACGTTCGTTGACTGAGTCACAGCTTCACTTCGCATTAGATCATTCATAATCACGCTCCAACTGATCTAAGATCGCCTGTTGCAACTCGGCACACTCACCATCGAGCACTCGTGGCGTTGAGGTGTGAGGCACAGGTAAAGAGTGAGCACTCGCAGGCATGCCTTGCAACACATACAAGTTATCCGCCAGACGCACCGCTTCTTGCGGATCATGGGTGATCAACACAACGGTTTTATCTCTCAACAGTTCACACGCTAAGGTCTGTAATTTGTGTCTTGTTACTGCATCCAGTGCTGAGAAAGGCTCATCCATCAACACGACAGGTTTGTCTTGCATTAAGGTGCGAGCCAGAGCAACACGCTGGCGCATACCACCAGACAACTGATCCGGCGTAGTATCCGCGTAATCGGCCAAACCAACTGAAGCGAGTAACTCGAACGCTCGGTTCCTTTGCTCTGCGTTTTGATGCTTGTTCGTGGTGTTCTGGAAGCGATGGCTCAGGCATACATTGTCGATAACCGATAGCCATGGCAGTAACAAATCTTGCTGTGCCATGTATGCGATACGATCAGTTAGAGGCAGTTCATCAGACGTTGCCAATGTACCCTGCCACTCCACCTTGTCTTCCAACAAACCTGCCAAATAACACAATACCGTCGTTTTCCCACAACCACTGCGTCCAAGTAGCACTGTCCACTTACCTGCGCTTAAGTTAAGTGACAGCCCCGACAGGGTCGCGTGCTCGCTATCTCGGTAACGCAACGTCGCATTGCTAAGTTGAACGCCAACCGTATTAACGGACATTACCGTGCCCAGCGAAAAAGTGATTTACTGGGCCATGACCTTGACCGACTTTCAACTCGTCAGCATGGGCAATCGCGCGTGAAATGTATTGTTTACCCAGGTCTACAGCCTCTGGGAGCGTGTTGCCTTGAGCCAAGAAAGAAGCAATAGCAGAAGAGAGCGTGCAGCCCGTGCCATGAGTGTTTTTGGTAGGAAAACGCTTCGCGCTAATCACAGCAGATGCAGTTGGTAGAATCAGTAAGTCATTGCTGTTTTCATCTTTCTCTAGATGACCACCTTTTAGCAGAACGGCTTTAGCACCTAAAGCGCGCAGATCTTCAATCATGTCCTGCATTTCGGCTTCGCTTTCAGGTACCGGCTTGCCTGTTAACGCCGCGCCTTCAGGTAAGTTAGGGGTAATAATGTCGGCGAGCGGAATCAGCTCTTGTTTTAGCGTAGTGATAGCAGAGTTTTCTAGAAGAAGGTCGCCGCTTGTCGCGACCATTACAGGGTCAATTACCAAGTGTTTTGGTTGGTATTGTTTGATTTTGTCTGCAACGACTTTGATGATTTGCGAATCCGCCAACATACCAACTTTTACCGCCACGATATTCAGATCGGTGAACACCGCATCTAACTGGCTAGCAACATGCTCAAGTGGGATTGGAAAAATGGCTGATACGCCTTGGGTATTCTGAGAGGTAATCGCAGTAATCACCGAACAAGCGAAGCTACCCGTTGCAGACATGGCTTTAATATCCGCTTGAATACCTGCGCCGCCGCCACTGTCAGAACCAGCGATCGTCAATACAATCGGAGTGTTTGTTCGAATCGAACCATCAGCAGAGTGCTGCGAAACTGAGGCTTTTAGCGTTAAATCTTTTGAATTAGAACTGTGTGTCATTGTCGCTCCTACTATCTTACAAGACGTAGGAGAACGAACACCGATCGAAGGAGAAGTCGCAATAAACACATGAAAGTTTTCATGGGTGCAGACGCAGATCGAGTGCTTATAGTTCCCTACGCCAGTGTTAACTGAATCAGGTTCAACGGGTCTCGATTAACGATCTCAGCAAACACCAAATAAGGTATATGCCCCCCGACTATTGATAGCGATAGTAACAGCACTCTCACAACTGAGATACTGATTTTATTCAATTATAAGAATTACACATGAAAAAATTTCAATTAGGCAAAACAAAACAAATACTTATAACGTTCCTTTAGATGGCTTCGACTGTATAAACAAGCACAACACAATCAGAGACATACCTAACCAGCCTGTAAAAGGAATCAGCTCACCGACAACACAGACGGCAAGCACCGCTGCAACTACTGGTTCAAACAGAGTCAGCAGATTGGCGCTACTCGCGGTCACGTGGCGTAAACCAAAACTGAACGCGATATAGCCCAAGCATTGTGGGATTAACGTCAGATAACTGATGACTAATACGTTAATCTGCGAGGAAAACAGGTTCTCCCCCGTAAACCAGAGCGTTGGCAGCAACAGCATCGCACCCAGGCCAAAAATACTGCCCATCGCCGCTTGTGACTTAATCCCTTTGTCGATCAGTGCTTTGGTCGCCCAAGAATAAATGGCGTAACACAACCCAGCGAGCAAACCTAAAGCAATACCGAACAGCTTGAGATCATCACCGGATTCATTCGTCGATGAAGATTCTGAAAACACCAACAACCCAATACCCACCACACCAATCGCAAAGCTAGTGAGCCAACGTTTGTTGATATTATTCTTTTTGCTAATAAGACACTCTAACAGAGCAGAAAAGAAAGGTGCGGTAGCAATCGAAACCACTGTACCAATCGCCACGCCAGATAATTTCATTGAAGAATAGAAAGCTAAAGGATAGATCGCTAAAGCCAAAGCGCTCACCGTCAACAGCTTCTTGTTCTGCAAAAGCTTGTCGAAAGCGAATAGGATTTTTCGATACGCCAATCCCGCTTGCATTAGGCCACCGACGCCCATAGAGAAAGCACCAATCGCTAATGGGCTTAGATCAGGCGCAAAACTTGCGGCGGTGCCTGTCGTGCCCCATAAAATAGAAGCAAACAAGATGGCTAAAGTGCCCGTTTGGAATTCGTTAACGCGATTGATGGCAAGATTCATTTCTATTACCCAATTTTCAGTTCTGAAATAGATAATAGTGAAGATTGATAAAAGTTAGTTTGCCGAAAGGACGCTATTGTTGTTTCTAAAGACTGTCTTTCATTGAGCCTAGAAACGCCCTTGGAGACATGCCAAAGTGCTGAGAGAAGCGACGACTGAAAGCAGACACATCACTATAGCCCACATTTTCAGCAATCAATTGAACCGGTAAATCGGTATGAGTTAACAAGGCTTGGGCTTTCTCCATACGATAGCGAGTGATGTATTTAAGCGCACTGATACCCAGACATTCTTTGAAGCGTTTTTTGAATTGAGTGGGGCTCAAACAAGCCGTTTCTGCAAGTTGCGAAATGGATAATGGTTGTGTGTAATTATCCGCTATCAGCCTTTGTACAGCGCGGATTCTTGGGTCGATGCTCTTGCTCACTTGTTGTTGCTCTAACAGCAGTGAAAACACATCCAAGATGGATGACTCAATACCGCTATCGACCTGATATTCCAGCTGCTTCTCAACAAACAACAAGAAGCTCGTCAAAGGTGGCGTTATCGTGAAAACCGAGAGCTCGTGCTCTAACAAATGCTGAGGCAACACAGCCATATCCGCGACAATAAACCGCGCTGCTTCGTCCGCTTTAAACGCATGTGCTGTGGTTACCGGAATCACCACACATTCGCCCACCGCCACTTTACCGACATACCCCACCATTTCGATATTAATACTGCCTTGGATCGGCAATACCAGTTGATGATGGTCATCATGAGCATGGGTATTAAATTGCTTGGTGTAAGATCGAATGCTTAAGCTAGATTTCATGAGCAACGCCGGAATTCAGTTTATTGAAACATGAGTGTTAAAAAGAAATTACATGATTTAAGCGAGGGAGTCACATCGGACTAGTATTTTTGTCGTATCTCTTTCTAGCCTTTCTAAGTCGGAGCAAAAAAGCCGTTTAAGTATTGAGACTCAAACGGCTTTTTACTCAAGTCTAATTCGCAATCTCAAGAACAGTTAACCGAATCGGCTATCACTTCCTAACAAAATCGCTCATTCAGACTCTATTATTTTTGAAGTTGCTCTTTAGCGGCTTCAACCTTAGAAAAATCTAGGCCAAGCTCTTCAACTGCTTCTTTGATTAGCGCAGGGTTTTGCATTACCTGGCCCATCAGCATTTGAAGTTTATCTTGTGGTAAGCCAAGTTGGCTGATCGTCGCCATTGCTGCAAGAGGGTTCTCTGTCAGCGTTTTAAATAGCTCACTGATCTGCTCGTCGCTAATATTGTTCTCTTTCAACATTGCTAAAATCGGGTTCATTTTTTTGCCTTTGAAACACTAAATTAAGTAGGAGCACAGCATACCATCTAGCTGTGCTCGATTGTACTAGCAACTTATACTTTGCCTACTGTGAAGTAACCCTAAGCCTAGCGAGACTCTAATGGGTAAGAGCGGTAGCTCCACATACCATAGGTTCTAAGCGCATCTCGGTAGATACCTAGTAGCTCGCCATCACTCGCCTTCTTAAGATCTGCGAGTGGCTTGTCTGGGTAAGAAACAGTATCAAAAGTAATGCCCTGAGGGCCGGTTTGCCAGCTAGCGATTTCAAACAGAGTTTGACCACGACGAACATGGCTTGCCGAGCTAATAATGGTCGCGTGCTTAATATCATGGCGAGCAAGTGCGTAGCTACTGAATAAGGCATTGCCTACCGTGCTGGTCGCGTAATTCTCTTCGATGATGCGATCTTTGCTTACCCCTTTCTCGATAAGCCAATCCGCCATTAACTTACCTTCAGTCTTGTGGTTCTTGGGCACGCCACCCGTTAACACGATCATCGCATCTGAGTTCGCCTTAGCCATCGCCAATGTTGTCTCAAGACGCTCAATCAAAATTTGATGCATAGAGCCGTCTGGATTAAGCGCATAGCCCAAAGTGACAATCGCGCCATGATGATCAAGCAAGCCTTTATCCGCAGACTCTTTCAACGGTGTTTCTAACACGCGGTCGACCGTAGCAAAAATGCGTTTGATGTCTTCTGCTTTACCTTTGTTCAGGCTTTCCAGTTTCTCCATGTGCTTATTGGATTCACTTTCATTGCCTTCAAATCGCTGCCAAACCGCAAGGTAAGCATGAAGATCAACATCGTCTGGTGCAACCGTCAGCGCTTGCTCAAACAGCTCAATAGCGCGCTCTGCATTCTTGTTGTAGATCTGAGCGTTCGCTGCCGAGATAAGCAAATCAGTACGGTAAGGTTCTAGTTGGTAAGCTTCTAACAATCGGTTAGTCACAATTTCCATGTTACTTGGCATTTTAGCCGTGAAGCCCGCGTGAGAAATTCTTGCCGGAGACTTAAACGCCTGCAACGCATCAAGAAGTAATTGGTCGACAACTTGTCGCTTAGTCACCAACTGCGCGTAATCCGCAGAAGCCTGTACTGCGCCGTCGTTAGCAGCAAAAGAATAAGGTGTTGCGCCAAAAGCCAGCATGCCACCAAGAGCGAGGGCGATAATGTTCTTTTTCATGAAAAGATCCTGTGTCGTTAAGTGTTCACATCAGATTTGCTCACCAATGTAAGTCCCTAAGATTAAAAAACCGTGAAGCACACCTTAATCTCTAACGTTTATATTCATTTGTTGCATAAGGTGTGGCAGCAGATCACGATTTTGAACTTACCAATAAGCCTGTGCATCCAGATAATTCTGGTTTGAACCAGTGCTCAACGTTTTTGTTGGAATATCTGACTGCGGATTTCATACGCCCTATCCCGCCAAAAACCACCCATCACAAATCCGAACTCCGCATAAAGCAACGAATCAAAAAAACCACTTTAAGCTCATTTTTTCAACAACTTAAAATCCAACACACTGAATCGCGCGATTTTACCCCTCGCTCAAATAACGAGGTCTTCAACACATAGAGTTGGAATGCGAGTCAGAAGATCTTCAAATAATTCAAAATCAACCATTGAACGATCGTTCAAGTGGTGCTTTAATAAATGACCAATACAAGGAGTTACCCCATGCTTAAGTTCTATTTTCACCAAACACCAAACCCAATGAAGATCGCTCTGTTTTTGGAAGAGACAGGCCTAGATTTTGAACTCGTTCCTGTTGATACCTTAAAAGGCGAGCAACACACGCCGGAATATCGTTTGATTAACCCGAACGGTAAAACGCCAGCGATTGAAGACGAAGGACAACGCGTGTTCGATTCTAACGCTATCCTTCTGTACCTATCAGAGAAGACTGGCAAGCTAGGTGGTCAGCCAGAAGATAGAGCTGAACTGCTCTCTTGGATGATGTTTATTGCGAGTGGTCTTGGTCCATATTCTGGTCAATCGGTACACTTCCGCCATGCTGCGCCAGCAGGCCTAGACTACGCAGTGAACCGTTACCTACGTGAAGCACAACGTCACTACGAAGTGCTAGAAAAGCATATGGAAGGTCGTGAATTTATCGTAGGAAATGAGTACACCATTGTCGATGTCGCTGCATGGGGTTGGATTGACAAAGCACCAGTCGTGCTTGGTGAAGAAGGCCTAGAACCTTACCCGAACTTGAAGCGTTGGTTTAACGCAATCAACACTCGCCCTGCTGCACTGCGTGCTCGTGAAATCGGCAAAGGCATTGAGTTTAAAACCGAACGTGATGAAGAAGCGAAACGAGCACTGTTTCCTTCGAATTTCCCAATCAACGAATAATTCAGCATGAAGTAAACGATGTGGAGCGAAAGCTCATTACTGGGCGAGCTATCTAAAAATCAATAGTATTGTTTCTATTAACTGATACCACACTCATAGACAGGATCTTAAG
>NZ_JBFRPK010000045.1:1073-3694 GCF_041471965.1 Vibrio sp. 10N.261.51.A3 | reverse complement strand
TCTCTTCAAACTCATTCAAGCGTTTTGTATTTCTTTGAGTCCACAAAACCCCTTGGGTGTTGTATGGTTAAGCCTCACGGGCAATTAGTACAGGTTAGCTCAATGCCTCGCAGCACTTACACACCCTGCCTATCAACGTCGTAGTCTACGACAACCCTTTAGGACGCTTATAGCGTCAGGGAAAACTCATCTCAAGGCTCGCTTCCCGCTTAGATGCTTTCAGCGGTTATCGATTCCGAACTTAGCTACCGGGCAATGCCATTGGCATGACAACCCGAACACCAGAGGTTCGTCCACTCCGGTCCTCTCGTACTAGGAGCAGCCCCTTTCAATTTTCCAACGCCCACGGCAGATAGGGACCGAACTGTCTCACGACGTTCTAAACCCAGCTCGCGTACCACTTTAAATGGCGAACAGCCATACCCTTGGGACCGACTTCAGCCCCAGGATGTGATGAGCCGACATCGAGGTGCCAAACACCGCCGTCGATATGAACTCTTGGGCGGTATCAGCCTGTTATCCCCGGAGTACCTTTTATCCGTTGAGCGATGGCCCTTCCATTCAGAACCACCGGATCACTATGACCTGCTTTCGCACCTGCTCGAATTGTCATTCTCGCAGTCAAGCGGGCTTATGCCATTGCACTAACCACACGATGTCCAACCGTGTTTAGCCCACCTTCGTGCTCCTCCGTTACTCTTTGGGAGGAGACCGCCCCAGTCAAACTACCCACCAGGCACTGTCCGTAATCCCGATTCAGGGACCAACGTTAGAACATCAAAACTACAAGGGTGGTATTTCAAGGACGACTCCACCACATCTAGCGACGCGGTTTCATAGTCTCCCACCTATCCTACACATGTAGGTTCAATGTTCAGTGCCAAGCTGTAGTAAAGGTTCACGGGGTCTTTCCGTCTAGCCGCGGGTACACTGCATCTTCACAGCGATTTCAATTTCACTGAGTCTCGGGTGGAGACAGCGTGGCCATCATTACGCCATTCGTGCAGGTCGGAACTTACCCGACAAGGAATTTCGCTACCTTAGGACCGTTATAGTTACGGCCGCCGTTTACCGGGGCTTCGATCAAGAGCTTCGACCGAAGTCTAACCCCATCAATTAACCTTCCGGCACCGGGCAGGCGTCACACCGTATACGTCATCTTACGATTTTGCACAGTGCTGTGTTTTTAATAAACAGTTGCAGCCACCTGGTATCTGCGACTCTCGTCTGCTCCATCCGCAAGGGACTTCACTGATAAGAGCGTACCTTCTCCCGAAGTTACGGTACCATTTTGCCTAGTTCCTTCACCCGAGTTCTCTCAAGCGCCTTGGTATTCTCTACCCGACCACCTGTGTCGGTTTGGGGTACGATTCCTTACAATCTGAAGCTTAGAGGCTTTTCCTGGAAGCATGGCATCAATGACTTCACTACCGTAGTAGCTCGACATCGTATCTCAGCGTTAGTAGCGGTCCGGATTTACCTAAACCACCCGCCTACGTACTTGAACCTGGACAACCGTCGCCAGGCCCACCTAGCCTTCTCCGTCCCCCCATCGCAATTGTAAGAAGTACGGGAATATTAACCCGTTTCCCATCGACTACGCCTTTCGGCCTCGCCTTAGGAGTCGACTTACCCTGCCCCGATTAACGTTGGACAGGAACCCTTGGTCTTCCGGCGAGGGAGTTTTTCACTCCCTTTATCGTTACTCATGTCAGCATTCGCACTTCTGATACCTCCAGCAGCCCTTACAGACCACCTTCAACGGCTTACAGAACGCTCCCCTACCCCACATACCCTAAGGTACGTAGCCGCAGCTTCGGTGTATAGCTTAGCCCCGTTACATCTTCCGCGCAGGCCGACTCGACCAGTGAGCTATTACGCTTTCTTTAAATGATGGCTGCTTCTAAGCCAACATCCTGGCTGTCTGAGCCTTCCCACATCGTTTCCCACTTAGCTATACTTTGGGACCTTAGCTGGCGGTCTGGGTTGTTTCCCTCTCCACGACGGACGTTAGCACCCGCCGTGTGTCTCCCGGATAGTACTTACTGGTATTCGGAGTTTGCAAAGGGTTGGTAAGTCGGGATGACCCCCTAGCCTTAACAGTGCTCTACCCCCAGTAGTATTCGTCCGAGGCGCTACCTAAATAGCTTTCGGGGAGAACCAGCTATCTCCAGGTTTGATTGGCCTTTCACCCCTAGCCACAAGTCATCCGCTAATTTTTCAACATTAGTCGGTTCGGTCCTCCAGTTGATGTTACTCAACCTTCAACCTGCCCATGGCTAGATCACCTGGTTTCGGGTCTAATCCTAGCAACTGTACGCCCAGTTAAGACTCGGTTTCCCTACGGCTCCCCTAAACGGTTAACCTTGCTACTAAAATTAAGTCGCTGACCCATTATACAAAAGGTACGCAGTCACACCACGAAGGTGCTCCTACTGCTTGTACGTACACGGTTTCAGGTTCTATTTCACTCCCCTCACAGGGGTTCTTTTCGCCTTTCCCTCACGGTACTGGTTCACTATCGGTCAGTCAGTAGTATTTAGCCTTGGAGGATGGTCCCCCCATATTCAGACAGGATATCACGTGTCCCGCCCTACTCGTTTTCACTGATTATGATGTGT
>NZ_JBFRPK010000045.1:0-299 GCF_041471965.1 Vibrio sp. 10N.261.51.A3 | reverse complement strand
TCATTAAAAGCTTAAGGGCTAATCCAATTTCGCTCGCCGCTACTTTCGGAATCTCGGTTGATTTCTCTTCCTCGGGGTACTTAGATGTTTCAGTTCCCCCGGTTTGCCTCCTGTTGCTATGTATTCACAACAGGATACTTACTTATGTAAGTGGGTTTCCCCATTCAGGAATCCCAGACTCAAAAGGTTATTACTACCTAATCTGGGCTTATCGCAAGTTATTACGCCTTTCATCGCCTCTGACTGCCAAGGCATCCACCGTGTACGCTTAGTCACTTAACCATACAACCCGAAAGGGT
>NZ_JBFRPK010000044.1:0-71729 GCF_041471965.1 Vibrio sp. 10N.261.51.A3 | reverse complement strand
TGCTCGGCGCACAACTAAAAAGGGTTGACGTTTGTCGTCAACCCTTTCGGTTTATCAGCTAATAGAATTTAAGCAATCTTGCCTATTACGATTTCTCAGCAAGGATAATGCGTAGAGTACGACGTAGTGGTTCTGCAGCCCCCCAAAGTAGTTGGTCACCAACCGTGAAGGCGTTTAGGAAGTCGTTACCCATCGACATCTTACGCAGACGACCGACAGGTACAGACATTGTGCCTGTTACTTTCGCTGGTGTTAGCTCCTGTGCCGTGATGTCGCGGTCATTAGGAATCACTTTAACCCAATCATTGTGCGTTGCGATGATCTCTTCGATCTCGTCCATTGGCACGTCTTGCTTAAGCTTGATCGTTAGTGCTTGAGCGTGACAACGCATTGCACCGATTCGTACACAAGTACCATCAATTGGGATTGGCTGACCATCTAGACCAAGAATCTTGTTCGCTTCAACACCGGCTTTCCACTCTTCTTTACTCTGACCGTTTTCACGCTTCACATCGATCCAAGGAATCAGTGAGCCTGCAAGCGGAGCACCAAATTGGTCTGTTGGGAATGAAGATGAACGAATCGTATCAGCCACTTTCTTATCGATATCAAGAATTGAGCTTGAAGGGTTTGCTAACTCAGAACTTACGCTGTCGTTGATCACACCCATTTGTGAGATCAGCTCACGCATGTTCTTAGCACCCGCACCAGAAGCTGCTTGGTAAGTCATAGCACTCATCCACTCAACCATGCCTTTCTCGTACAGACCACCTAGAGCCATAAGCATTAAGCTCACAGTACAGTTACCGCCAACGAACGTGTTGGTGCCGCTGTGAATGCCTTGCTGGATTTGAGCCAAGTTAACAGGATCAAGAGTGATGATTGAATCAGCATCCATACGCAGAGTAGATGCTGCATCAATCCAGTAACCTTTCCAACCTGCTTGACGCAGTGCTGGGTATACTTTTGATGTGTAATCGCCGCCTTGACAGGTAATCACAGCATCAAGCTGTTTTAGGCTATCAATATCAAAAGCGTCTTGAAGTAGACCCGCATCTTTACCACCTAAAACAGGGGCAGGAATACCAATCTGAGATGTGCTGTAATAAACAGGCTCAATCAAGTCGAAGTCTTTCTCTTCAACCATACGTTGCATCAGTACAGAACCAACCATACCGCGCCAACCAACTAGACCTACTCTCATCGCTCACTCTCCATGTATAAATTAAAAATTGCTCTCCCCCATCTATAAGTTTTTCAGAAACAGAACTCAAGTGCTTTTTGTCAAAAAGTGTAACTTTTTCGTTTCTTTTAAGTGAACGTAATGAATCGTGCAGTTATCTCTGTATCGACATTCCATCTCCACCTCATTGATTAAGCGTCCATTATCGTCAAATTCAAACATTTACATCGCCAAAGTCGATTCAATCGACGCTCATCACAAACAGTAAATCCATCTTTTAAACCAAGGTTAATCAGAGTTTTATTTTACAAAACGAAAACAACGTGCGACAGATTTCAACATGTAACAATCATGAATGTAACAAAAATTTAGATTATGAAACCACAATTGATTGAGTTAACAGTCAAATATCACAAATTGGGCGTATTTTTTCGATATAATAAACTAATTACTGTAGTGTCCGTTTTGCACCACGCACTATAACGAAGCACTATAAATGCTCGAAATCACAAGAGGCTTTTATGAAGCAGAGTAAAACTCGCCTACCGAACCTATTGCAGGTATTCATCGCGTTAGGACTATTTCTATCCCTTGCTTTTTCCTTTACTGCAAAACTTGACCTTCCAATTCAACTTGCCTTGTATATTGGCTGGTTCATTATCATGGTTCTTGGTATTCGTCTTGGACACCAATACAAAGACTTAGAAAAAGCAGCACTCAAAGGAATATCCAATGGCTTAGGCGCGGTTTTAATACTTTTAGCCGTTGGCGCTCTTGTTGGTACTTGGATCTCAGGCGGGATCGTACCTACTATCATTTACTATGGTCTGAAAGCTATCCACCCTTCTATCTTCCTTTTAGCGACCATGATCATCTGTTCTCTAACTGCATTGGCGACCGGTACTTCTTGGGGTGCTGCGGGTACAGCAGGTATCGCGATGATGGGTATCGGCCAAGGCCTAGGTGTTCCAGCACCGATTACTGCAGGTGCCGTGCTGTCAGGCTGTTACTTCGGTGACAAGATGTCTCCTCTTTCTGATTCAGTGATTCTGGCTTCTTCAATGTCTGGTGTTGAAGTGGTTGAACACATCAAGGGCATGCTTCCAGTTGCGTTAATCAGCTACGTGATTACAGGCATCATGTTTACTGCGTTTGGTTTCCACTACGCGGGCAACGTTGACATGAGCCAAGTAGACTCTGTAATCAAAGCAATGGAAGTTCAGTTCTACATCACGCCTTACTCATTCGTTCCGGTACTTATCGTGCTTGGTCTGTTGGCTTTCCGTATGCCTTCATTCCCGGTCATCAGTTTTGGTTCTCTGCTGGGTATTATCTGGGCAGTCATGATCCAAGATATCGACTTCCTAACGGCATTCAACACTGCTTGGGCACCGTTCTCAATCTCATCTGGCGTAGAGTTTATTGATTCGATTCTTAACCGTGGCGGCATGTCTTCAATGCTGGGTTCAGTTGCGGTTATCGTATTTGGTCTAGGTTTTGGTGGCTTACTGGATAAAGTGGGCGTACTAGAGACAATCGCTAAGGTGTTTGAGCGCCGCGTAAACAGCGCAGGCTCACTAGCGACGAGCACAATTGGTACGGCCTTCATGGGTAACGTGTTCGGTTCTGCAATGTACGTATCGTTAATCCTTACGCCAAAAATCTGTGCGAAAAACTACGACCGTTTAGGCTACAAGCGTAAGAACCTATCTCGTAATGCTGAGTTTGGTGGCACGCTAACGTCGGGTATGGTTCCCTGGAGTGATAACGGTATCTACATGGCGAGTATTCTTGGTGTTGCGACGCTGTCTTACGCACCCTTCATGTGGTTAAGCTTCATCTGTATCATCGTGACTATCGTGACATCTTACATGGGTTGGTTCGTTGATAAGTGTGAACCAACAGCACCAGCGTTTGAAGCTGAAGAAGCGACCGAGTTAAGCAAGCAACAAGCTTAAGTTCAGGAGCTAACGCTTTCGAACGTAACTCAAAACGTTAATGGATAAATGCAAAAAGAGCGCCCTAGAGCGCTCTTTTTTGATCTGCTGATTTACTTATTTATCTATTTATTGGCGGTTCGTTTACCCAACCAGTAACCGATGCCTAACGGTGCAAAGAACACTACTAAGATAAACAGGATGAAGTAGATAATCACACCTTTGATTAACTCCATTAGCTTATCAATCGCCAGTACCACCACCTCTTGAGAGACGCGATCAAGGTCTTGCGTGAACAGTTCTCTTTCTGAAGTCACAATGCCGGCAATCTCGATGCGCTCTTTCGCAATCATCTCTACTAGAGCTTCTCTCTCACGTGTCACCATTTTTTCTAATGCCACACGTTCATCACTCAGCATCGCTAATTTTTGGTCGGTTTTATCACTGAGGTCGTTGAGCAATGGTTGCATTTCTGTCGACATAATAGAAGCCAGTGTTTGCATGTACTCCGGATTGTTCTCAATGAAGTCTTGCATGCTTGCTGATGTTTGACGAAGGCTTTCCAGCGTCATCGATAGGTCTTCACCCGTTAGTGAGCTATTCAATGCAACCAACTCCGCCTTCCACGACATCAGTTTTGGTGTCTGGTCAGCCATAAGGCTTAAACGATCAGATGCGTCACTCATTGCTTCTGGCATGGTGCCTAAGCTCTGGACGATTTGCGATTCGTCTTTACCAAGGTAATTTAGCCATTCACGGTAAGCAGGTGTGCTTCTGAATGTGAGGTCTTTAAATGGGTGGCTAGCAGAAAACTGCGCAACGAACGCTTTGCTGTTTTTGAAATCACTCGAGCTCAATACACCCTTTGCCAGCTTCTCGGCTTCTTGATCAAGAAAACGAGCGGTCTCTACTGCATCATCCGTCGCGAACAGATCCGCGCCGTCGCCTTGGCGATAAAACTGATTCATTTGGGCAGTGAAAACCCACGAGTCAATTAACGCAGACATAGGGGAAGTTTGGTAAGCCGCTTGTTGTAATCCCTGCTCTGCATGGATCTTCCAAAGCAACACATAAGATTGATGTAAAGTGTCATCAGCAGGATAAAATTGCGCGATTAAATCAGCCGAGTCTTCTACTCGTGTAAAAAACATCTTGGCGTATTCACGCGTCATGAGCCGAGCATTTAACTCTTGTTGAGTGAGAGGCGTCGTTTGACTATCTAACTTAACTTCTAAGAGAGAACAACCACTTAGCACAATGCTAAGCACCAACACCATCCAACTTCGACTCGAAACTCGTAACATATAAACCTCTGACAAAGACTAAGGGCGCTGATTGTATGAGCGCTTCGTCAGAGTATTGTCAAAAATCCTGTAAAAGTTAACGCTGACTGTCTAAATATTCATGAGCAGAATCCACAGAGGCTTTTATAGCCTGCTCTAGTTCAGCTAAATCATGTTCACTGATCGCTCTGGACTGCTTCATTGTCATTTCAATGGTTGCGGCAATGATGGCTAACCGAGACGCTTTAATACTGCCAGCCACGCCTTTTAAGCTATGTACAATGCGAGCCGCGGAGGTTTCATCTTTGGTCAACAAAGACTTAAACTTCTCGTAGTCACCTGCGTGGTCTTGTACAAACACACCAAGCAAGAGTTCGACAGACTCAGCATCACCATCGAGCGTTTCTAACATGTCTTCGATATCAATCGCAGGCTTTGAATCTGTCACACTGGCAACGTGTTTCTCTACTACTGGCGCCTGTTCAGGGACTTGCTGAATAGAGTATTGCGGTACAACGGGTTGGCTTGTAACGTTAACGCTCTGCGGAGGTTGAGAGTCGGAAGACTGGCGCGTTGGCCTGTTCTCGGATACATAAGCGTCACTATCTGCTTGTTTCACTGCTGAGGAAACAACATCGCTATAAGAAGCGTCTTCCTTACTTGAATTAATTTCTAGTTCAGAGCTGAGTTCTTGGTCTGCTTCTTTCATCGTTTTTGTGGACCTAACGCCCCAAAACACTATCCCGCTCATCGCCACCAAGCTTAAGCCTAGCATCACCAACAATAGATTGAATTGACGATCATGGAACTCAGCTTCGAGTTTTATGATCTGTTCATTTACTGAGTTTTTCTTAATCTTATCAACCAAATAGTTAAGCTGAGCGTAATCACTCAACAATGCTGACGCATCAGCCAGTAGTTGTTGGAGTGCATCTTGTTCTTCGTTTTCTAAGGAATAAGATTTTTCTAGAATGGAATCAAAGGCGCGATAAGTCGCTGACGAACTTTGATTTTCAGAATACATGGCTTCAAATACCACAACACCGAATTCGTTGAGGAGCGGTTTTAGCTGAGGGGAAAGCTCTTTATCAGCACGCAAGATCTTAATGTTATCAACGATGTCTTGAACTTGGCTTTCTATTGGAATGAACTCATCGAACTTTTCTAGGAACTGATCAGCTACGTACAACAGTTGGTTGACATCAGGACGAAACAAGGCGTGTTGGAAATCAGATTCAATCTGCAGTCGGATCGAATAAACCAACTGAGCATCGAGTGCGAGATCATTGATACGAGAGACTCGAAGCGGTTCTGAGAAATAAAGCGATTGCCTCAATTCGTTGACTCGAATACCGAGCTCTTCGATTTGAGCTAGAGAATTGGTGTAGGAACGGCTTAGATTAAGAAGAGCCAATGAAGGAAGTAACCACAGAGCCAAGAGCACAACCAAAAAGGTGGCTGGTTTTTTAAAGCGTTTGGGCTTTGCTACTGATTGTTCCATCTATATTCCTTGTGCGTGTTAACTTGAAGCCATGACCGTAGCTAAAAGATTAAGCACAAAATAAGCGACAACGTCCTGCTGCCGCTTTTATCCGTTAACTTCGGACTATGACTTATTGCGAGTCAGTTGGTCACGTAAGTTCGGTGGAGTGCCTTTAATCGTTAGCGTGTCTGTCTCCGGATCGTAAAAGATACGTTCGCCTAGAAGCAGACTATCAAAACTAACATTCAAACCGCCACCAGCACCAACAAATTTTGTTAGTTTACGCATAGTTGCGCGATCGGCTGGGAAGCTGTCTTCTAACTCGTAGCCTTGCTCACTAGTATAGTCAAAGAAGCTTGTGCCATCTGTGCTTGCTGGCAACTCACCAGAAAGTTCACGAACTTGTACTTCATCGCCCGCTTTAAGCTGCTCGTTACAGTAATCCGCAACCTGCTTTTTGTAGCTGATCGCTTCTTCTTTCTCTAATTTAGAGTCAGAAACGAAGTCTTCTACCGCTTGCATCAGTACTTGGTTCTGCTGTTTCGCATCCAAACCGACTTCAGCTTGTAAGAAATCTAAGAAGAAATCCGCGACTTTACGGCCAACACGTCCTTTAATATAAGTTAAGTAACGGTTTGACTCTTTATCAGTCTCATAAGTAGAAAGGTCTAGGCGAGCCGCGATATCCATTTTTGAGATATCAAGGTAGTCAGTCGCACTAATATCAAGCCCTTCAGTTACCTTTAGGCTTTGGTTTGAAGGCAATAAACCAATGAAAAGGTAATCTGTTGCAAGTGACTGATATTCAGCCATTACCAAGATACCTTCGTCAGCGAATGGGTACTTTGATAGTTCGTCTTTTAGACGTTGCGCACTCTTTTGAGAAAAATCGTAAAAGTTTGTCTCACCAGCACGAAGTTGATGCAACCACTGCTGGAATTCGCTGTCAGATTTGAAAGAACCAAACCCTTTGCCTGCTTTTGAATTAAAAACACGGTGAAGTTCAGCAACTAGGCTTTCAGATGAAGCATCGTTTTCTAGAGATTCAGCACGATAGTTAACAATCAGCTCATCCTGATCGTTCTTGCTCAGCTGGTGTAAAATTACGTTGGAAAGGTGAAGGCTCATAGTGAAAATATTACCGTTCAGGTTTCAGTTGTCGTGCATAGTAGGTTATCATAAGCCGCTTTTACTATCATTATTAGAGTCCTTATGCCGATTATATCTAAATACACAGATGATCAAGTTGAAAAAATCCTAGCTGAAGTAGGTGCTGTACTAACTAAGCACAAAGCTTCGCCAGAACTTTCACTGATGATCGCTGGAAATATCGCAACCAATGTCTTAAATCAGAATGTTGCTGCTTCACAACGCAAAGGAATTGCTGAAAAATTTGCCGAGGCTTTAATTTCTTCTCTTGAAGATAAAAAGTCTCACTAAATTTGATTGACGGATAAAAGAATTATAAATGGTAGACAGCGCAAACTCATATAGCGATCGTGTATCTCGACTGGTTGGTTGGGGTCACTGGTTTGCATTTTTCAACATCATTGCTGCGATGTTGATTGGTACTCGTTATATTACTCAATCTGCTTGGCCAGAAACCTTGCTAGGCCAATTCTATTTGGCTGCATCGTGGGTTGGTCATTTTGGCTTTTTAGTGTTCGCGCTCTATCTATTAGTGCTGTTCCCGCTCACTTTTATTCTTCCGTCGAGGAAGTTATTACGTTTGGTTGCCGTTATCTTCGCGACCATAGGTTTAACTGTCCTTCTGATTGATACCCAAACGTATCAAAATATAAACCTCCACCTGACGCCTGTCGTGTGGGAGGTTTTATTCAGTGGAGAGGAATCTGCATTCACGTCTGATTTGCAGCACCTCTTCATTGTTATGCCATTTATCTTCTTACTACAGCTTGGTCTGTCTGAGTGGGTTTGGCGTAAGCAGCGTAAACTGTCTCATAAACACATTGGCCGTCCGATTACTGCCGTCTTCTTCTTGTGTTTCATCAGCAGCCACTTGACCTACATGTGGGCTGATGCGTACTTCTATAACCCAATTACTAGCCAGAAAGCGAACTTCCCACTGTCTTATCCAATGACAGCGAAAAGCTTTATGGAAAAACATGGCCTATTAGACCGTGAAGAGTACCTTGAGCGTTTAGAAGCGAACAAAGAGAACGTAAACCTAGTTAGCTACCCGCTAGAAAAAATTCAATACAACCGCCGCAGTGATGATCTTAATATCCTGATGGTGAGTGTGAACAACCTTCGCTCTGACGCTCTTAATGCGACAGCGATGCCAAACAGCTATGCCTACGCACAACAGTCGATCAACTTCACCAACCACTACAGTTCAAGTAACGATATGTTTGGTATTTTTGGCTTGTTCTACGGCCTACCGAGCAGCTACGCAAGCAGCATTGAAGCTCAGGGGTCAAGCGCAGTATTGCTCGATGTTTTAGAGAATCACGATTACAAGTTCGCTGCTTTCAGTGGCGACAACTTTAGTGATGCACTGTACTCGGATATCATCTTCCGAGGCCGTGATGTGATGCCAGAGCAAGCAACTTATGATGACCAGAGTGCCATAAAAGCTTGGTCTAACTGGATTCAATCACCGCAAGCTAAACGCCCTTGGTTTAACTTTATTGAATTAACCACACTGGATAACTTCGCCAGCTACGATTCAAGTTCAGAGTCGGACTCTACGCTAACGACAGCAGAGCGTTTTGCAGCAGACTATCAAAAGTCGGCGACAGCGGCCGATGCTCAGCTAGCAACTATCTACGCTGAACTGGAACGCTTAGAGCTTGCCGATAACACGGTGGTTATCATTACCTCTAACCACGGTACTGAGTTTAACGAAACCAAAACCAACAGCTGGGGTGCAAACTCCAACTACAGTCGTTATCAGTTACAAGTACCACTGTTTATCAGCTGGCCTGGCAAGTCTGCTTCTGAATACACCCACCGTTCTAGTCATCTAGACGTGTCAGTAACACTGATGCAAGAGCTATTGGGTGTATCTTCGAACCCAACAGATTTCAGTAGTGGTCGCAGCCTGTTTAATGAACGTAACAGAAAGTGGATTCTCGCGGGCGACTCTCGTGAACTTGCTCTTGTTACTGACCAGCAAACAACGGTGTTGGATAAATTTGGTAACTACAAATTGTACGACCAAAATTACAAGCGCCTGAAAAACGTAAGCCCTCGCTTACCTGTGTTGATGCAAGGCCTGACAGAGCTACAGCGTTTCTACACAAAAAATGACTAAATAATCAGCAAACAGCAAAGGGAAGCCAATGGCTTCCCTTTTTTATTGCCGTGAATGATTAGAAAACAAGCAACAAAACAAAATTATGAAAATTAAGGGTTTACAAGATCCTCCACCCCTTATATTATTCACGCCACTGGAGGGATGGCTGAGTGGTCGAAAGCACCGGTCTTGAAAACCGGCAACCGTTAATAGCGGTTCTAGGGTTCAAATCCCTATCCCTCCACCACTTTAAAGAAAGCCGCTGATAAATCAGCGGCTTTTTTGCATCTGAAGCTTTTTAAAATATAAAGCTCATCTAACAAAACTCTCTACAGTCCCAGTTTCAAACCCATTCACTTTATACCTAGTTTTAAATTCCGATCTCACCGTTCTAAACTAAAAGTTCATGCGCCTAAGCCACTCCCCTCATAACTTTACCTGCAAGCCAATTAGATACTTTCTTTTTTAATAGCACAGAAACACTTCACGTATAACAAAAGTTGGGAATACTTGGCTTATTGAATATTAGATTTTGTCGGCTTCTTAATAAACCGAACAATAAATAATCATTCAGAACAAAAACACCAAAAAGCGTTCATAAAAAAAGCAGTCAGTTAATAAGGGTATTTACAAGCGAAAGCCACCCTTATATTATACGCGCCACTGGAGGGATGGCTGAGTGGTCGAAAGCACCGGTCTTGAAAACCGGCAACCGTTAATAGCGGTTCTAGGGTTCAAATCCCTATCCCTCCACCACATTAAAGAAAGCCGCTGAGAAATCAGCGGCTTTTTTGTATCTGGCGTTTGCGTAAAGAACTTACGTATTTTCCACTACGCCACCTTTCGGCTCACTTCAAAACGCCCAATCAATTGGTCTAAACGGCTCAATGCATTGCCCATCAAGGACACTCGACGTGCGAGTTGCTTAGTAGACAGTTGTAAGTCAGATATTGAACGTTGGGCTTTATCTGCCGTTTGTCCATTTTTCTGACTGTTTTCATCTAAGTTAGACATCGTGGTAAAGAGGTCACTCACCGCTGATTGAATTTGCTCACTGCGAGCATTTGAGTCGACTGTTAAGTTTCCTTTACTCACATTCTCGACACCTCGCTCCATGGACTCAACAGCACTGCGAGACTTACTATGCAGCTCTTTCATTAGGTCACTAATATGGTTAGCAGCTTGTGAAGTTCGGTCAGCCAGAGTTCTTACTTCAGAAGCGACGACAGAGAACCCTCTCCCGTGTTCACCTGCTCTTGCCGACTCAATGGCCGCATTCAAGGCCAAAAGGTTAGTCTGCGCGGTAATGTCAGTAATGATATCTATAATGTCAGACACCTTAGTCATTTCATTATTCACCTCATTCACGCTATGCGCCGAGCTTTCTACGATATTGCGAACAATCTCCATGCCTTCGACGGACTGATTGTACTCCTTCTCTGCGCTCAGGACGGCTTGTTTCATCACCGTGTCCATTTGCGTTGCTGAGACACTCGCATGAGTAATTTCGCTCTGTTGATACTGACTCAACTGAAGCATATTGCTTAACGCTTGTGATGCATCATCACTGGTTTGCTTCATCACGACACTGCGACGAAACATCGATTCCGAAACCTCTCTAACTTCGTGACTCGCATGGATCAACTCACTCACCGTGTTATCTAAATTGTCGATAAAACTGTTAGTCCAGCGCCCTAAGTTGCCAAGTTCATTATGACTGAATGTGGTGGGATCAAGTCTCCGACTTAAGTTGCCATCACCTTCAGCTAAGGTCTGCATTACCCCGGTCATTTCATGGATCTTCTTCGCTAGTGGTTTGGCGCTAACTAAACGGAATAAGCCCAATGAAAGCAACGCGCAAGCGAACATAATGCCACTCTGCATAAAAGGTGTGAGTGTATAAAGGTTGGCAAACAGTAATGGAACAAATAGAGGCAGTAGCATGCAGCTGATAAAGTGCTTAGATAAGGTATAACTTAGACTTCGGTCTCTGTAGACCTCTTCTAAATCGGACTCACACATCATGCCAAAGGTATCTGGTGAACCATCCAATTGAAAAGTGATACCTTTGCCAATAACGGGTATGTGGCGATAGTCAGAATACCCCGGATAACCAATAAACAAGTTATTGCCATTTTTAATGGTTTCTCTTACGCCTGGGTGAAGCTGATTAGTGGCTGGGTCTGTAAAGCGAATCTCAAATTCGGTGTGGTGCTGGATCTTAACCGTTCCCCAATCAGTATGAATCCCTTGCTTTAAGTTCTCGCCGTGTGAAAAGGTATTATCTTCAAAGCGAGAACGAGAGAGCGCAACACCCGGCTGAGTATGAGGATCATGAATGGAGTCGACCATAAAGATATAGTTATCACCCGACTCGCTATAAATATGCCCCGCTTCTCTTTGAATAATGTCACCAATAACATCATTTGGAACACGACCACATAGGAATTGCGGCGCCCCTTCATCCCGAGAAAAGGGGACATAAAACATCAGCGTTACTTGGTCATGAAACGATGAACTCGAAGCCCCTACGTTCAACGTGCGCTGATCCATATACGGCCCATGCAGATAACGCTTTGAAGCCCCTTCAACTAAAGCCTTCTTGTCTCCAAGGTTAACCCCTACATGCTCATGATAACTCGATGCTTGTGCTATCCCCTTAGCATCGACGATCGCCAACTCAGAAAAATCCGTACTGCGTTTAAGAAGGCTAGATAACGTCCCCTGAGCTTGTTCTTCCGTGCGACTAGCTAAATAAACCGCAGAGTCTTCTAAAAAATCCCATTGATTCTTGACCCAATTATGAAGAAGTTGAACTCGCGTGTGAGCAATACTTTCAAAAGCTTGTTCAAGCTCTTCCGTCCTACTTCTATTGAGGAAACAAGCTCTGCGCATAGCCAGTTTTCCTGTTGCGCCAAACCAATTAAGCCAACTACGTTCCTTGTCCGTCAGGTTCATTTTTATCCCTTGTGTTTTTATAGACACATGGGTAAAGCAATTTACAGACCACAATTAATCACACAAATACGTAACTAATTAATAAAAAAGCACTTTATATGAATCAAAATGGTGCAACCGTGTCTTTTATGGTGCAGGATGCGCTTATTTCACACCATCATTTCAATGAGCTATCAGGCGCTAATTTGAGAGGTTAACCGTAAACATGATAAGCCGCTTTTAACAGCTGCATGTGAATCGGCACCAGATCTTGGTGTTTAGTGCGGTACCCGCCACCGACTACGCAAGCCATCGGAATAGACTCTGATTTCGCTAATTCAATCATGAAACAGTCGCGCTCAAATATCCCTTGTGTCGAGACATTCAAATAACCCAGTTCATCGTCTTGATGAATATCTATCCCCGCATCATAAATAATCAGATCAGGTTGATGGTGAGCAATCGCTAACTTAGTGACTTGTTCAAAACAACGTAGGAACTCTTCATCTTCTGTTTCACGACTTAATGGCACATCTAAATCGGATAGCGGCTTTCGTGCAGGGAAGTTTTTATCGCAGTGGAACGACAGAGTAATGATGTCGTCGTTGTCTTGGCAAAGAGTTGCTGTGCCATCACCATGATGAACGTCGCTATCAACGATCAGCACTTTATCGATATGTTCAAAGGTCAGCGCATGTTTTGCCGCTAACACCAGATCGTTCAACAAACAAAAGCCGCTACCAAAATCATGGTGTGCGTGATGATAACCACCACTCAAATGAATCGCTAAACCACTCTCTATTGCCATTTCAGCGGCCAAGCAGGTTCCACCACTTGAGTAGAGTGTTCTCTCAATAAGTTGTTCACTCCAGGGGAAACCGATACGTCTCATCTTTGCTGCGGGCAAATTACCAGAAACAAGCAAATCCACATACTCACTATCGTGAACCTGTTTTACCTGTTCAACCGAAACCGGCGTTGGTTGGAAGATTTCAAACTGACGCTTCCATAGAGGATCACGATCCATTAACGCCTCAACAGCACTGTGTAACAACTGATATTTGTTAATCGGGTAACGGTGACCTTCTGGTAAAGGTAACTGCGAATAGATTGGGTGGTAAATTAAAGGAATCATAATCAGGTTAATTGCGTATCTTTCTCAAAATCATAACAGTCTCAGCCTAGGCGACAACCTTAATTAATGATAATAGTTATCATTAACTTGATTTTCAAAAAGAGACAACAATGAAAAACGTAATACTCATCTTTGGGGTGATCTGTGGCTCAGCGGCAGCAGTAATGATTTTTGTAGGAATGCTAATGGCCAGTTGGTGGAGCGTTGATTTTCTCGTGTTAAGCCATCAAACTTAACTAATTGAACTGAAAAGGAATCACCATGAGCGTTATTTTTATTACTGGAGCGAACCGCGGCATTGGCTTAAGCCTGACTCGACAATACTTGGAAAGTAATCACAAGGTGTACGCGACTTATCGTGATGACAATTCAGCAAAAGAACTGCTCTCACTCGCAGACCACAATAGCAACCTGACCTGCATTCAATTAGAGATAACTGATTACCAAGCGGTGAGCCACCTCACTTCGCAAATAGAGTCGATTGATATCTTGATCAACAACGCTGGCTACTATGGTCCTAAAGGTTATGGTCTGGGTAATACTGATGTCGAAGAGTGGCGCCGTGTATTCGAAGTCAACACCATTGCCCCACTAAAGCTTGTTGAGACTCTATTACCTCTTATAGAAAGTAGTGACGTCAAAAAGATCGCCTGCCTGTCTTCCAGAGTCGGTAGCATGTCCGAGAACACATCAGGCGGAGGCTACATCTATCGTTCATCTAAAGCCGCTCTAAACTCCGTTGTGAAGAGCCTAAGTAACGACTTAACCGATAACGGCGTTACGGTGTTAGCTCTGCATCCTGGTTGGGTACAGACCGAAATGGGCGGCCCTAATGCTTTGATCGACACCGACACCTCAGCTTCTGGTCTTATAAAAGTCATCGAGTCCGCGAATACCGAAGTAAGTGGTCACTTCTTCAATTTCGATGGCAGCAAAATAGACTGGTAACCCGCAGATGAATTATAGCCCTCTCTCAAACCTAGTTAAGCACTCAACACTGTTTTGTCTGACGGTGATGCTAGCTGGCTGTTTTAGTGATGGCCCTGGTGACTTATTCGACGACTACCAAACCAAGATAGCCAGAGTACAAGATGCTGACGAGATAAAAGAGGAATGGGAATTTGAAAGCCTACCGAGAAAACGAGAACTGCTGCTTGACGTGCCCTCGCTTTCTATCGGTCTCATCGACAGTTACCAGCTTCGTCAGTGTGGATTGTTCAATCTGATTGCAGAAAGAAATTCGGTTCTTGGGAAAGTCGCGGATGAGTTTCGTAATTACGATTATCAAGTCGCCCTACTTGCAGGTGTCGGGAGATGCTTATCCGGTAGCGAATTAGACCCTGAGGTCGTAGAGCTACTGAAAGAAATCGAGCAGCAGAAGCTCGCACAGTTTCCGCGGCACCAGTGGAATCTAATCTATGCCAGCGATGCGATGCAGTCACAAATGCGGGGTAGTCAGTGGTTACACGCTGATATCGGCGATCAGGTACGACAAACCAGTGATGCCTTACAACATATCAATCAAGCGTTAAACGTTCCGCTCGTTTCGGGAAAGACTACTGAGGTTCAAGAAGTATTAGAGAAGAGCTCTACGCTCGGGGATTTATACTACTCGCTCACGCGAGCTTCAGCCGAGCTTGATACCATCACCAAACAGCTGACAACTTTTGATGACAATATCATCTGTGGTAAACAACGAGACACGACCAAGTTTCGTTATCTCAACAATGTGTTCGAGCAACAATACATAGGTAAGGTTCAGCCTTACATGGCGCAACTGGATGGCTACTATCAGCACATAGCCCCGCAACTAGGAATGTTTGACGCGCAACCTGAACTGCACAGTTATTACTTTCCCATCCAAGATGCACATCAAGCTTTTCGATCATCCACTCGTCGCCATGTTGACTATTGGCAGCAACTGTTTAAACGTTGTGGGCGTAAAGTCGGTCGTTAATCCTAACCTCAATAAGTCTTAGCTTTTGGTGCTCTTTTTAGCGGAAGTACCTTTCTTAGCATACGAACCTGTCTTGGCATAAGACTTCTTTGCACCACCGCCTTTACGACGTTTAAACGCTGGTCTTTCGACTTTAGGAAGGTGGCGAAGTGATTCAGGAACTACTCCCGTTTTTACCTTGCCCATCAAACCATCAATTTTGCTTTCCAGCGCTTGCATAAAAGGTTGATACGCTTGATTGCGTTCTGCCATGCCTTGCAACTGGTGCTCCCAGTGCGCTGTCATGTCTGGAAAGGTAGAATCCTCAGGTAAGGCATGAATCAAGCCTCTGCCCGCAGGGCTACTGTGAATACTCTTACCTTGGCGCGTTAGCAGCTGCCTTTTGAATAAAGTATCGAGAATACCCGCACGGGTGGCTTCTGTGCCAAGGCCATCGGTCTCTTTCAAAATGGCTTTAAGGTCTTTGTTCGCAACAAAACGCGCGATACCTGTCATCGCTTGAAGCAATGTAGCTTCCGTGAAGTGCTTTGGTGGTTCGGTTTTCTTATCGCCAATCACGCCTTCACGACACGTCAACACGGTACCTTTATCCAATGGAGGAACCGTATCCGTGCCATCACCTTTCTCTTCGGTATCTGTTTTGCCCATCAACACCTTCCAACCCGGGTTGATAAGCTGACGCCCTTTTGCGATGAACACACCACCAGCAATATCAAAGACCAGCTTAGCATCAGCAAAAACCGCAGGTGGGTAAAACTGCATTAGATACTGGCGAGCGATTTGCTGATAGATCTTCATCTCATTAGCAGACAAACCATTCACCGATGATTTCTTCGGAGTAGGAATAATCGCGTGGTGAGCATCAACCTTGCTGTCGTTCCATGCTTTTGATTTAAGTGAAAGATCCGCGCCTTGAGCACCACTTTGCAGCTCTTTGGCATTGTTAGCGATAGCATCCACGACCGACTCTCTTTGTGAGTAGTGATCTTTAGGTAGATAGCGACTGTCAGAACGTGGGTAAGTGATGAGTTTATGTTTCTCGTACAATGACTGACACGTATCTAACACCTGTTGAGCACTCATACCAAAACGCTTAGACGCATCAATCTGCAAAGCTGACAGCGAGTAAGGCAGTGGCGCAGCTTGTTTACTTTGCTTTTGCTCTGATTCCGTCACCGTCGCGGGTTGATTCGCAATTCGGTTAGCCACATTCTCAACCAGCTTTCGATTGAGCACGCGCCCTTCTTCATCTTGCCATGGTTTACATGCTTCGCTTGGCTTCCAACGCGCACGAATATCAAAGCTCTGGCCGTGATTTTGATAAGGGATCAAAGCGTGCAAAGTGAAGTAATCTTTCGGAATAAAGTTTTCGATCTCTTCATCGCGCCTTACCACCAAACCAAGTACAGGCGTTTGTACTCGCCCGACCGACAACACACCTTGGTAGCCAGCCTTTTGACCGAGTAAGGTATAAGCACGAGTCATGTTCATGCCATACAGCCAATCGGCTCTAGAGCGCGCTAATGCGGAAATAGAAAGCGGAATAAAGTCACGGTTGCTGCGCATTTGAGAAAGTGCACGTTTTACGGCAGGTAAGTTCAAGTCGCTGATCAGTAGCCTGTCCATCGACTCTTTCTTAGCCTTAGAGACTTTGCAGTAATCAATCACTTCATCAACCAGCAACTGCCCTTCTCTATCCGGGTCTCCGGCGTGAACAATTTGAGTGGCGTCCTTCAATAGCTTTCGGATCACCGTGAGCTGTTTGCTTGACGTCTTACGAGGTCTTAGTTGCCATTGCTCTGGCAGAATAGGAAGATCGGCTAAATTCCACTTCTTATAACGATCATCATAAGCATCTGGCTCAACCTGCTCCAATAAATGTCCAATACACCAAGTCACCACATCTCCATTACCACATTTGATAAACCCTTGGTCTTTCTTCTGTGGATTCGGTAGTGCGGCGGCGATAGCGCGGCCGAGGCTTGGTTTTTCAGCAATAATAAGGCGAGACATGTTTTTCCAGATGCTACAAACAATTAGAGCCACATTATCTAATGTGGCTCTAATAAATCAAGAAAAACTGGTTGTTTATACAGTTAGCATTCCACTATTCAAGCTTCAGCTTTCTTTATAAAAACTCAACGAACTTAGAGAAGTCGCGCTCTGGCACTTTCATTGGTGTACAGCCTGGAGTGCCTAGGTATAGGAAGCCAACAATTTCATCGTCGCCTTCTAGGCCAAATGCTTGGTGTACTTCTGGGTGGAACATCCATTTACCTGAGCGCCAAAAGCCTTGGAAACCTTGTGCGACTGCGGCCATTTGCATCGCCTGTGCAGCACAACCCGCAGACAGATGTTGTTCGATAGCAGGCACTTTCTCGTGCTCAGTTACTTTGGCAATCACAGTAATCACCATCGGAGCTCGGAACGGCGCTTTTTTTACTTTCTCGATAACCGCTTCTTCGCTGTCATCCGCTTCAGCGGCGCGCACCAAGATGTCTGAAAGCTTTTGTAGGCCTGAACCTTGCGCGATAACAAAGCGCCATGGTGTTAGTGCACCGTGGTCTGGAGCACGCAGCCCTGCTTTGATGATGTTTTCTAACGCCACACCTTCAGGTGCCGGATCAGAGAGTTTTGCGATTGAGCGTCTGTTGAGCAATAGATCCAAAGCATCCATTTGAAGTCCTTACTATTTCTTTATTATTTGTATACTTGAACTTTAGCACAGAATACAAACGATAATAAATCTCAACGGCTGTCCATTTAGGCTAGATTAGAAACAATAAAGGCTCCTAAATCTATGACTTAGGAGCCTTGTTCAAAATCTAACTCAGCAAATTAAGTAACAATATCTACTGATAAGATTACAGTTTGATAGCTGATTCTATAACTTAATCGCTAGCTCAACACCTTGACGAATTGCGCGTACTGCATCCAATTCACCCGCGTAATCGGCGCCGCCTATCACATGCAGTTTACCACCAAACTCTTGCCACATGTCTTCGAATGGACGAACTGACACCTGACCTGCACATACGATAACCGAGTCAGCATCCAGCACCTGCTCTTTCTTACCAACGCTGATATGCAGACCTTGGTCATCAATCTTGTTGTAGCTTACACCGCCCAGTAGATTCACACCTCGTTTCTCTAGCGTGCGTTTGTGAATCCAGCCCGTTGTTTTGCCCGGACCTTTACCAACGCGCCCCGCTTTACGCTGCATCACCCAAACCGTTTTGTCGCTGAATGAATCCGGGTAAGGATACAAACCACCTGGGTGTTCCATGTTCTTATCGATGCCCCACTCATGCAGCCAATCATCTAGGCTGTGTGACGCCGGCTCGGTGAGCATGGTTGCCACATCGACACCGATACCACCAGCACCAACAATCGCGACCTTTTCGCCTACTGGTGTCTTTTCGCGAATCAAGGTTTGGTAATCGACCACGTTTTCTTGGTCAATGCCCTCAATATCGAGCTTTCTTGGCTCTACGCCAGCAGCCATCACCACTTCATCGTACTTCAACAACATCTCAAACGTTGCTTCCGTATCCAGTTTCAGATTCACGCCGGATGCATCGATTTGGTTAGCAAAATAACGAATCGTTTCTCTGAACTCTTCTTTGCCCGGTATCTGCATTGCTAATCTAAACTGGCCGCCGATACGGTCATTTTTCTCAATCAAGTCAACCTTGTGTCCACGCTGGGCTAGTGTCGTCGCACAAGCTAAACCGGCTGGGCCTGCGCCAACAACCGCAATGGTCTTAGTCGCTTGCGCTGGCTGAACAACAATTTCAGTCTCGTAACAAGCGCGTGGGTTCACCAAACAGCTCGCACGTTTACCTTTAAACACGTTATCAAGGCAAGCTTGGTTACAACCGATACAGGTATTGATGAACTGAGCTTGGTCTTGAGCTGCTTTATTAACAAAATCCGGGTCTGCCAAGAATGGACGCGCCATAGACACCATATCAGCCTGCCCAGAGCTAAGAATACGTTCGGCCTCTTCTGGCGTATTAATTCGGTTACATGTCACCACTGGGATCGACACGTATGGTTTCACTTTTTCCGTCACCCAAGAGAATGCACCACGTGGTACTTGTGTCGCGATAGTCGGAACACGCGCTTCATGCCAACCGATGCCGGTATTGATAATAGTCACGCCTGCTTCTTCCAGCTTTTGAGCCAATAGAACAACATCTTCAAAGGTGCTGCCTTGCTCAACCAAATCCAGCATCGACAGTCGGAAAATAATAATGAAGTCGTCACCCACTGCTTCGCGAATCGATTTAACAATCTCCAGCGGGAAACGCATGCGCTTCTCATAAGAACCGCCCCATTCGTCGTAACGCATATTGGTACGTTTACAGATGAATTGGTTAATCAAGTAACCTTCAGATCCCATAATCTCAATGCCGTCGTAACCCGCGACTTGGGCGAGTTCGGCACTGTTGGCAAAGGCACCAATGGTCTTTTTAATCTGACGAGGGCTCATCTCACTTGGAGCGAACTTAGCGATAGGCGCTTTAATGCCAGACGCACTTTGCGCAAATGGGTGCATCGCATAACGACCTGCATGCAACAATTGAAGCGCAATTTTACCGCCGTGCTTGTGGACGGCTTCGGTAACAACTTGGTGCGCTTTAGCGTGCTTTACTTTACTGAATTCAGCACTGAATGGGGTTAATCTGCCACGTAAATTAGGAGAGAAACCACCAGTAACAATAAGGCCAACGCCTCCTTTTGCTCGCTCTTCATAAAACGCGGCGAGTTTGTGGAGACCTTCTTTATTTTCTTCTAAACCTGTATGCATTGATCCCATCAATACACGGTTACGTAACTGGGTAAATCCAAGATCGAGTGGTTCAAGTAAATGTGGGTACATGGCAGACATCACTTCTATTATTTTATCCTTGTGGTCTGACCACAGTATAGTTCAATCACCAAAAGTTCAAACAACCGTTTACATTTTTGTAACACCGATCATAATGCTGCACGTATTAATCGTTCAGAAGCCCTTAATTTGACTACACTTAATGAGAATATATATCGATTAACAATTCTTGGTGTAGTTTGAGCTTGGGAATTATCGTAGGATACTAAGCAGTTCATATTATTGAGATTAATGGTACTACGGCTTGTTAAAGCGACGTGATCTCACTGCGGAGACAGAATGAAAAAAATATTCAAATTTATAGGCATGTTCTTTAAAGGGATTTGGAAGCTCATTACGTTTGTACGTCTTGCGCTGGTTAACCTAGTCTTTTTACTCAGTATCGCCATCATCTACTTTGTGTACTTCCATTCAGATACGGCTCAACCGACGGTTCCTCAGGATTCGGCTTTAGTGCTTAATCTGTCTGGCCCTATTGTGGAACAAAGCCGCTATATCAATCCGATGGATTCGGTCACAGGTTCACTACTTGGCAAAGACCTTCCAAAAGAGAACATCCTGTTTGATATCGTTGAAACGATTCGCTACGCAAAAGACGATGACAAGGTTACTGGTATCGTTTTAGCTCTCAAAGAGCTGCCAGAAACCAACCTGACCAAGCTACGCTACATTGCTAAAGCATTGAATGAGTTCAAAGCAACAGGCAAACCGATTTATGCGGTGGGTGACTTTTACAACCAAAGCCAATACTATCTAGCCAGCTACGCAACTAAGGTCTTCCTATCACCAGATGGTGGGGTTCTTCTTAAAGGCTATAGCGCTTACTCGCTTTACTACAAAACGTTGTTAGAGAAACTAGACGTAAACACGCACGTGTTCCGTGTGGGCACTTATAAGTCAGCTATTGAGCCTTTCATTCGTGATGACATGTCAGACGCAGCGAAAGAGTCCGCTTCTCGTTGGTTAAGCCAACTATGGGGTGCGTACGTTGATGACGTCAGCAACAACCGTCAAATAGACGCTAAGACACTGAACCCAAGCATGGACACCTTCTTGAAAGAACTTGAGTCTGTGGACGGTGACATTGCAAAACTGGCCGAGAAACTTGGCTTAGTGGATGAGCTAGCGACACGCCAGCAAGTTCGACTAGAGCTTGCCGATGTTTTCGGCAGTGACGGCCAAGACAGCTACAACGCGTTTGGTTACTACGAATACCGTACAACCATGCTTCCAAACATGACTAGTGAATCACACGACGTTGCCGTGATTGTAGCGAGCGGCGCAATTATGGATGGCAAGCAACCACGTGGCACCGTTGGCGGCGATACCACAGCAGCCCTACTGCGCCAAGCACGTAACGACGATAAAGTGAAAGCGGTTGTACTTCGTGTCGATAGCCCAGGTGGCAGTGCCTTTGCTTCTGAAGTTATCCGTAATGAAATAGAAGCGATCAAGCAAGCGGGTAAACCGGTTGTTGTGTCGATGTCGAGCCTTGCTGCTTCGGGTGGTTACTGGATCTCGATGGGTGCGGATAAGATCCTAGCTCAGCCAACCACACTAACGGGTTCAATTGGTATCTTCAGTGTTATCACCACCTTCGAAAAAGGGTTGAACGATATTGGTGTTTACACTGATGGCGTTGGCACCTCACCTTTCTCAGGTCTTGGTATTACAACTGGACTTAGCGATGGCGCGAAAGACGCGTTCCAAATGGGCATTGAAAACGGATACCGCCGATTCATCAGCCTAGTTGGAGAAAATCGCGGTCTGGAAGTCGATGCTGTCGACAAGATTGCTCAAGGTCGAGTTTGGACAGGTCAAGATGCGATTCAGAAAGGCTTAGTCGATGAGATTGGTGATTTCGATGATGCGGTTGCAGCTGCGGCTTCACTTGCAGAGCTTGAAAGCTACAACATCTACTGGGTAGAAGAGCCACTTTCGGCCACTGAACAATTTATTCAAGAATTTATGAACCAAGTTCAGATGTCGATAGGCCTAGATATTCAATCGATGATACCAAGCAGTTTACAGCCTGTTACTCAGCAGTTAGCTCAAGATAGCCAGCTGTTAGGCAGCTTTAACGACCCACAAGGCCGATACGCTTTCTGCTTAAATTGCCAAGTTCAATAAGTTGAGCCAATAACTCAATGACTAAGGGGTACCTCTGTGTGAGGTGCCTCTTTTTATTGCATGATAATTCGCTATAATCGCCCCCCTGTTCCCTACATCACACTAAGTATTAATCGCCATGGAAAGAAAACACATCTATATCGCGTACACCGGCGGCACAATTGGCATGCAGAAGTCTATTGACCACGGCTATGTTCCAGTCGCAGGTTTCATGGATAAGCAGCTAGCTGGCATGCCTGAATTCCATCGCCCAGAGATGCCTAAGTACACCATTCACGAATACTCTCCATTAATGGACTCTTCAGATATGACGCCACTTGATTGGCAGACTATCGCTGATGACATCCGCGCGAACTACGATAAGTACGATGGTTTCGTTATCCTGCATGGCACAGACACTATGGCTTACACTGCCTCTGCACTGTCTTTCATGCTTGAAAACCTCGGCAAACCTGTGATTGTTACGGGCTCTCAGATCCCACTAGCAGAGCTTCGTTCAGACGGACAAGCAAACCTGCTGAATGCGCTACACATTGCCGCAAACTACCCTATCAACGAAGTGACACTGTTCTTCAACAACAAGTTGATGCGTGGTAACCGCAGCACAAAATCACACGCAGATGGCTTCAATGCGTTTACGTCTCCAAACCTGAATCCATTGCTAGAAGCGGGTATCAATATCCAACTTAGCAATAACGTAAAGGTAAACGAACAACCTAAAGGTGCTTTCAAGGTTCATAACATTACTCCGCAACCTATCGGCGTAATCACAATGTACCCAGGCATCTCACACGAAGTTATCCGTAACACGCTATTACAACCTGTTAACGCGATGATTCTGCTTACTTTCGGTGTGGGTAACGCACCACAAAACCCAGAACTGCTTCAGCACCTGAAAGATGCCTCAGAGCGCGGTGTTATTGTGGTGAACCTAACTCAATGTTTGGCTGGTAAAGTCAACATGGGTGGTTACGCGACAGGTTGTGCACTAGCAGAAGCGGGCGTGGTGAGTGGTTACGATATGACACCAGAAGCGGCACTGGCGAAGTTGCATTATCTATTAAGCCAAAACCTAGGCTACGAAGAAGTGAAGGCTCAGATGCAACAAGTATTGCGCGGTGAGATGAGCTTATAACCTGTTCAAGGATTCACGTTAAAGCCAGTTATTCTATGAAAGTAACGGCGGCTTAACGTGAACTAAATCGTTTTATTGCTTATAAATAAACGAGTTAAACTAAAAGGGGTGGCACATTGCCACCCCTTTGTTGTAATTTAAGCTTAATGATTCGGGTTAACCCTAACAATGTCTTCTTGATCTGACTTAAACTGTTTCTTTAGTTCAGACTTAGATTTAAAGCTAATCTCACCACCAGCTGCAATTGTCATATGTTGAGCTTCAGAGTTATGTTTAGATTGGTATAACATAACCGCTTGCATACACGAGTCGCGCTGTTCTTTTGAGAGCGCCGTACCTTCTGGCCATTTACCCGTTTCAACTGCGTAGGTTAAACGTTCGTAGACCTCGGGTGTCATTGCGCTAAGAAGTTGTTCTGCATCCATGGTAAAGCCTTAGTTTTAACAATTTTCACCAGAAAATAACCCGTAACAGAATTGAGTCAAGAACCTGACCAATAATAAGTGCATCTGATCACAAGTGAAGGAATATGAAAATTATGAAATGGTTGGCGATTAGCCTATTGCCTTTCACTCTGGTTGGGTGTCTTGAAGGGAACAAAAATACCGATCAACTGTGCCAAAGCAATCCGGGTCTTCAGTGTGAACAATTGAACATGAACGATGGGCAATGTCGTGTCGCACGTACCGACCTCATCTGGCATCGATTTGAAGTTCAGAAGCAACCCACCGAAATCAACAAAATTAAAGAATTCGAATTAGTCACTGCCTACAAAAAGTGCCTAGAGCTCGCGGCACAGATCGAAACGATCGATCAATCTAAGCTGCAAGAGCGTCGCTTTACCTCTTTAATGCACAGTATCGAAGAGTCTGAGCGCATTGTTGATGAGCTATCGAAATCTGATACACCGGAAACGCTTTACTTCTTGTGGTCGCAAACTGGGGACACCAATGCCAGACGCAGTTTCCTACAACTAGAAGGCTCTGAAGCGTTAAACACAGCTGAGATGCAATATGCCTTGGCAACCTTCTATACCACCCGCAATCATATAAAGACACTTAAGCTACTCAATAATGCGCTAACGCTTTCTAATGGCTCGGTAGCCAACACTGAAATCTTCAAGTCGATGGCCAGTATCAACCACAGCCTGGGACATATGGAAAAAGCGTACGCTTGGGCAATGGTTGCCAAAGACTTTGACGTGCCGATTGCTTCTGAAGCCGAGCTCACGGTGTTGTACCATTTCGACAAGGCAACCTATAAGAAGCTAAATAAAGACGCAGATAACATCGTCGAAGCGATTGAGGATGGAATTTACAGCCCTTCAATCGTCCCGAGTTACTGATCGCTTCATTTATAGTGTTCTTACTTAAGCTTCTTATTCACCTGCTTTCAAATAAAAACAGCTACCTTTTTGGTAGCTGTTTTTATTTGTACTAGAGTTAAATCTGAAATCTTGGGCGTTTCAGCATTCCTAAATCGACAAATGCGACCTGTAAGGATTAGACAATAGTTACAAGTTATTTCGTACTTTCGTCATTTTTGTTGAAAATTAACGACACTGAATTAACACAGAACCGTTCACCTGTGGTCTTCGGGCCATCTGGAAAAACGTGACCTAAATGGCTATCACAGGCGGTACAACGGATCTCTACACGCTTCATTCCGTGACTTAGATCTTCTATATAGCGTACTGCTTCATCATTCACTGGGGCATCAAAGCTTGGCCAACCACACCCAGAGTCATATTTGTTATCCGACAGAAACAAAGGGCTTTCACAGCATGTGCAGCTATAGACGCCAGTCTTATGGTTGTGCAGTAACTTGCCGCTATATGGGGCTTCAGTACCACGCTCACGACACACTGAAAATTCGTCGTCCGTTAGGCGCTCACGCCAGTATTCATCAGGCTTTATCATATTTCCTCCCTTTTGAATCACGTTAATATCTCTCCACATTCTCAGTTATTATATTTACTTTTTTCTATAAAGGCTTGCATATGAGTCGTTTTGTAGCACATACTTTCTCACCAGGAAACATTGTACATATACACTCATAAGTGAATCATCATTTAGGGGTATTTTACCCAACTGGAAGGGTACAGAGCCACTTGCAATGGTCAATTTTCAATCACTTACACCCAATTGTTAAGAAAAGCGTCGCTTTTTTTTGACATTAAACAAGTTAAGTCGGATTATCTATTGCAGATGTATACTGGATTCTGTAATTTTACTACCAGTTATCTTTAATCAGAAATTAAGTTGTGGAGCAACTACAATGACTATCAAAGTAGGTATTAACGGTTTTGGCCGTATCGGCCGTTTCGTATTCCGCGCAGCTCAAGAGCGTGCAGACATCGAAGTAGTAGGTATTAACGATCTAATCGACGTAGAGTACATGGCATACATGCTTAAGTACGACTCAACTCACGGCCGTTTCAACGGTACTGTTGAAGTTGAAGGCGGTAACCTAATCGTTAACGGTAAAACTGTACGTGTTACAGCTGAGCGTAACCCAGAAGACCTTAAGTGGGATGCTATCGACGTAGACGTAGTTGCTGAAGCAACTGGTCTTTTCCTAACTGACGAGACTGCACGTAAGCACATCACTGCTGGCGCTAAGAAAGTAGTTCTTACTGGTCCTTCTAAAGATGCAACTCCAATGTTCGTAATGGGCGTTAACCAAGCATCTTACGCTGGTCAAGACATCGTTTCTAACGCTTCTTGTACTACTAACTGTCTTGCACCTATCGCTAAAGTACTTAACGATAAGTGGGGCATTGAGTCTGGTCTTATGACTACAGTTCACGCTACTACAGCAACTCAAAAAACTGTAGATGGCCCTTCTGCTAAAGACTGGCGCGGTGGCCGTGGTGCTTCTCAAAACATCATCCCATCTTCAACTGGTGCTGCTAAAGCTGTAGGCGTTGTTCTTCCAGAACTAAACGGCCTTCTAACTGGTATGGCTTTCCGTGTACCAACTGCTAACGTATCTGTAGTTGACCTAACAGTTAACCTAAAAGAAGCTGCATCTTACGAAGAAATTTGTGCTGCAATGAAAGAAGCTTCTGAAGGCGAAATGGCTGGCGTTCTTGGTTACACTGAAGACCAAGTAGTATCACAAGATTTCATCGGTGAAGTTCAAACTTCAGTATTCGATGCTAAAGCTGGTGTTGCTCTAACTGACAAATTCGTTAAAGTTGTATCTTGGTACGACAACGAAATCGGTTACTCAAACAAAGTTCTAGACCTAATCGCTCACATCTCTAAGTAATTTCTTTTTAGAAATCGCTTTAGATAAGCATTAGCGAAGACTGTTTTGAGCAGACTTTGAAAAAGGCGACCTTAGTGTCGCCTTTTTAATGCCTGCTATCTTTTAAACCGCGTCTGTCTAAGCTCATCAAGATAGCCCAAACGCAAAATTCAATTCTAATACTGACTCTGCTTGTTACTCATGAAAACACAAGCATCACTCTAGTCAGCATTTGAATTCAATTTCCTTAGAAGGATCATGTAATGGATTTATCTACTCTACCTGCACTGGCGGTACTTTCTGACAACGTCACTATCGTTGAACACGAAGGTGTAAAACTGGTTCGCGTTATCCACGATAAAGCAAACGCAGCGATTTCACTGTTTGGCGGCCATGTGGTGTCATTCCAACCGCAAGGTCAAGAAGACCTAATTTGGATGAGCCAACAAGCTAAGTTCGATGGTAAAACGGCTCTGCGTGGTGGTATTCCAGTATGTTGGCCTTGGTTTGGTCGCATTGCAGCACCAGCACATGGTTTTGCCCGTTCAAGTGAATGGCAATTGGTTGAACACCGTGAAAGCGAAGCTGGCGTGATTGTTAGCTTAGGTCTGAAGCCAAGCGAAGAGACGCTAGCAGTATGGCCTCATCAGTTTGATGCTCGCTTGAATGTTGAGATCGGCGAACAACTAAAAGTAACGCTGGACGTGAAGAACACTGATTCTCAGCCATGGACTTTCTCTGGTGCACTACACACTTACCTAAACGTTGGCGATATCCACAACACAACCACCACTGGTATGGGTGCTGAGTACATTGATAGCCTGCAAGGTGGCAAGATCTGCCAAGGTGGATCTGAACTGGTACTGACCGACACGATTGACCGCGTTTACACGCAACCAGAAGCGCAAATCTTTGTTGCTGACAAGAAGCTGGATCGCACGCTAACAGTTGAAAACCACGGTCATAACTCTGCAGTACTGTGGAACCCGTGGGCAGAAGGCGCTGCAAGTATGGGCGACATGCAAGACGACGGTTACCTAACCATGCTATGTGTTGAATCAACACTGCACGCACCAAGCCTAGAAGCCGGTAAAACGCTCCGGCCGGGTGAAAACCACCAACTGATCACTGTGATTAGTGCCCAATAACCGTATAAATACAGTTATAAAAAACGATTTTTGAGCGGCTTTATGTCGCTCTTTTACTTTTTGGTTTTAGCTCGTTACACTTGCGCTGTCTATTCTCCTTTAGAGGTCTCCATGACTTACCAATGCCCTTTGTGTCACCAACCTTTATCTCAAAACGATCGTACGTTTAAGTGTGAAAAGAACCATCAGTTCGACCTAGCGAAAGAAGGCTACGTCAATTTGATGCCTGCGCACCACAAACGCTCAAAAGATCCAGGTGACAACAAAGAGATGATGCAGGCACGTCGTCGCTTCCTTGAAGGTAACCACTATGACCCAATGCGCCAAGCGGTGGTGACGTTGTGTTCTCGCTATCTACCAGAAGAGACGCCTAGCCTATTGGATATTGGTTGTGGCGAAGGTTATTACACCAACGAAATTGCTGTGAATCTTCAAGAAAAGAAAGGGGCTACTTTTGGCCTAGACATTTCTAAGATTGCTATCAAATACGCCGCTAAACGCTACCCTACTGTCGACTTCTCAGTTGCATCAAGCCATCGCCTACCCTTTGCTGAAAACAGCTTAGACGGAATTCTACGCATTTACGCGCCTTGCAAGGCTGAAGAGTTACAACGCACCATCAAAGATAATGGTGTGGTGATCACCGTGACACCAGCTAGCCGACACCTGTATCAACTGCGTGATGCAATTTATGATGGCGTTCGCTTGCACGACGAAGATCCAGAAGTGATCGAAGGTTTTACGCTTGAGCATCAAGAGCAACTAAACTATATGATGGAACTATCGGGGTCAGATGCATTCGACCTGCTACAGATGACGCCGTTTGCTTGGAAGGCGAGTGAAGAGTTTAAACTACAACTCACCGAGGCAGAGCAATTCAACTGTGAAGCTGACTTTATGCTGCGAGTGTACCGCAAACAAATTTAATTGATATTGATTATCGTTTGCATTGAAATCTTATCTTGCCTCCTTTAGTATGCGTGTTCTTCAAGGAGGCATTTCATGCAACGTATTATTCTTATCGGATTAGCTACTCTTCTCACGGCTTGTGCTAGTCAACCTGCAAAAGACACTTCTCAAAAAGTGGCTCAAACGGAATCCGTTTCCACATTCTATGACTACCAGTTCGCTTCTCCACAAGGCGAAACACTTTCTCTCGATGCATTACCCGAGCAGCTGATTGACGCTGATGTGGTTCTAATTGGCGAATGGCACACGCATTCTGCCATTCACCGCTTCCAAACCGACTTCTTAAAAGCGCGCCGCAACGCAACATCAAACATTGCGCTTTCAATGGAACAGTTCACTCGAGAGCACCAAGCCACACTTGACCAATACTTAAACGGCGAAATTGGCGAACAAATTCTCATGTCTCAAGCGGCAGCTTGGCCAAATTACGAAAGTGATTACCGCGCGTTAGTTGAGTTCGCAAAAGCCAACGACGTCGATGTTATTGCGGCAAATGCACCAAAGCCATTCGTGCAGTGTATTGGCCGTAAAGGATTGCCTTACCTAGACCAATTATCGACCGAGCAACGCCAATGGATTGCTGCCGAAGTGGATACTGGCGATAGCCCTTACAAAGAAAAGTTCATGGCTTCTATGCATCACGGTACGCCAGAGCAAACAGAAAAGCAGTTTGCCGCTCAGGTTACCTGGGACGAAACCATGGCTGAGTCGATTGTGGATTACCTAGCATCAAACCCTGATAAACAAGTGATTCACGTGGCTGGCAAGTTCCACACCGAGGGTGGTTTAGGGACGGCGGCATCAATTCTACGTCGTAACCCTGATTTAAAAATCGCCATCATCAGCCCGGTTGAAGCGATCTCATCGGATAGCGGTGATTATCAGCTTGAAGTGCTTTCGCCGCCGGCTCGCTTTGTAAAGAAAGAGAACCGAATGAAGGCATACAAGCATCTGTCAAAACGTAGCGCTAGCCTAGAGTGTGAGTAGGATCTGTTGATCCACTCTTCTAAGCTAAAGAGTCGATGGGCTAATCCTAGATAATTAGCCCATCGTCACAACTTGATCACGTTCCCGTCATTCATCCTAACTCTATCTAAAATCAAACATTCTTATCGGCACAAGACTTGCTTAGTAAATAGACGATTTAACCAAGCAGACGAAAATGTAATGTGCGAATAAAAAACATCACTATCGATGATTAATTGCACAAGTTTTTCACACCTCTGCCGATACTATATTTAAGGATAGGTAAGGAGAGCTATATGACGCCAGTAGGAACGAGTAATACTCAGCTGTATTCGCCTTCGCAGATGAACGCTAAGAGTTCAGCTAACGAAGCTGAAAAGCCTACACCGCTTAAGGTTGAGCAAAATACGGTTAAGCTTTCTGATGAAGGCAAAGCACTCTTATCTGCCCTAAAAGAAATTGATAAAGAAGCGAAGAAAGTCGAAGCAGAAAACGCGACAGTTACCGATAAAGTTGAGTCATTCGCTCATGGTGCCTTGGGTATGGATCACCCAGATAAGATTGAAGAAGAAGATGATGGTTCTTATTCAGCGGGGCAATACCTGTCCGCAGCGGCAACCGTAGGCGGTATTCTTCTCGCACTCATTTAGCCTTGCCAACCTATCGCATTCTCTAGAATAAAAGCGATTTATCGTTACGACAATAGACCCGATTAGGTCTAAAAAACGAGTTCATTCCATAATTCCGCTCTCATTTTAATGGAATAATACTCGTGAAAAACACTTTTGAGCTTATCGATAAGCCAACCTTTTTTGGTGCTATAGCACTCCTACTCACGATAGTTTTCCCGCTCATTTTGTTCCCTGCACAGGGCGCAGACTGGATTGCGGTTGCGAAAACATTCATGACTGATCAACTCGGATTCCTGTATCTTGCTCTAGGTCTCGCAGCCTGTGCATTTATGTTGTACGTAGTATTCAGTGATATGGGACAAATTAAACTGGGCGAAGCTGATGAAGAGCCTGAGTTTAAAACTGCATCATGGGCTGCCATGCTATTTTGTGGCGGTATCGGTGCAAGTATCTTGTATTGGGGCTGTATTGAGTGGGCTTACTACTACCAATCACCGCCTTTCCAACTAGAACCTGGCAGTGAAGAAGCAGTACGCTGGGCTGCGACCTACGGCCTATTCCACTGGGGACCAATCGCATGGTCTATCTACCTAATCCCGGCAATTCCTATCGCTTACTTCTTCTACGTACGTAAACAACCTGTTCTAAAGATTTCAAGCGCATTAATGCCTGTTCTTGGTGAACACCGTAGTAAAGGCGTACCAGGAAAGATCGTTGATATCCTATTCATTTTCGGTCTATTAGGCGGCGCTGCAACAACATTAGGTTTAGCCGCTCCTCTGATCACTGAAGGTCTAAATCACCTATTTGGTCTACCTAAAAATAACCTAACGCAAGTGATGGTGCTTTTAGTGTGTACTGCGATTTTTGCTTACTCATCTTATGCTGGATTGGAAAAAGGCATCAAGATCCTAAGTAACATCAACTTCTGGGGTGCGATGGGTCTACTGGCTTTCGTTCTGATCGCGGGTCCAACAATCTTCATGTTAGAAACAGGCTTAGACTCAATTGGTCGTCTACTGTCTAACTTCTTCGTGATGGCAACGTGGGCTGAACCATTTGGTGGTTACGGTACATTCGAAAACACTCACTTCCCACAAGACTGGACGATTTTCTACTGGGCATGGTGGCTAGTATTTGCACCGAGTATGGGTCTGTTTGTTGCGCGTATCTCTCGCGGCAGAACCATCAAACAAATGGTGTCAGGGTCGATCTTCTTTGGTTCTCTAGGTTGTTTCCTGTTCTTCATGATCTTAGGTAACTACGGCCTATCACTGCAGCTTTCTGGTGAGCTAGATGTCGTTGCCATTTTGAATGCGGAAGGCGCAACCAAAGCTATCTTCTCGATGCTTGCACAATTGCCAATGAGCACGCTGGTTATCGCTGTATTTACAATGCTGTGTATCATTTTCACGGCAACAACATTTGACTCTATCTCATACATCCTAGCGTCTGTTGTACAAAATAACGTGACCGAAGAGCCAATGCGCTGGAACCGTATGTTCTGGGCATTTACTCTGTCGTTCTTACCAACGATTCTAATGTTCTTAGGCGGTCTAAGTACGCTACAAACGGCGGCGATTGTTGGTGGCTTACCACTGCTTGCTATCTCTGTGATGCTGATGATTTCAGCGGTTCGTGCGACTAACCTCGACCTACGCCATCAAGATGCGTATATCGAGCCAACGATCAACATCGAAGAACTGCCAGACATGGACCCTTGGTCTGCTGAAGGTATGGCGTTGGCTCAGTTTGAGAAAGAAAGAGATGCAGCACAAGAAGCCGCAGAACTTGAGCGTGTTGCTTACACAGAACTTGCCGCAGTGAAGAAAGAAATTCGCGCTTATGTGTTAGAACAAGGTTCACAAATGGAAACTCACGAGTTACCAGAGAACCTACAACAAGCACTTGAGCAGGCCGAGAGTAATCTTAGTGCCGCACAAGCGAAAAAGATCGAGTTATCTGAGCAAGCTCAGAATGCTCGTATCACGTTCAATCAGGTGGTTGCAGACTTACCGCTTGCTTGACATTAGCCATGACACAGTCCATTGATTTGGACCCTCCTAAATACGACAAAGGCTCACAGAAATGTGAGCCTTTTTTTTATTCGGGTGATTGACTAGTCTTCGTTAACTAGCGGTTCGGGTGGTTCAAAATGTGATCTTCCCAATCGACAACATCGATTTCGTATACCACTTTGTTACGAACGCTTTCACCTGCTGCATGCATCTCTGTTTTTGATCCGGTGATCAACGGGTGCCATTCAGGAATCGGCTTAGATTCTGATAAAAGGCGGTAAGCACAAGTGTCTGGTAGCCAGTGAAACTCATCGATCTTGTCACGAGTCAGCTTCAAACACTCTTCACCTGAAGTGAAGCGGTTCGGGTAATCTTTACACGAACATGTTTTGTCGTTTAACCAGCTACACGCCACATTGGTGTAGTAAACTTCATCGCTATCTTCATCCATTAGTTTATGTAGGCAGCACTTACCACAACCGTCGCAAAGTGATTCCCACTCATTCTCGGTCATCTGTTCTAGTGTCTTTTCTTGCCAAAATGGATTCGTCATAGGATTACTTCTTACTCTTTTACTGGGGTGCGTGTTATACCGCTAGCCCATAAAAAGTTCAAGGATAATAATTGTTCATTCTTTGATTCAATCAACAGCTGTCACTCTCATCATTTTTTGCTACTATCGCGCACCCTGTTATTTAGTGAGTTTAATTTGATGGAATGTCGCCTAGGTTGTGGAGCATGCTGTATCGCTCCAAGTATTACATCTGCTATTCCTGGAATGCCTAATGGTAAGCCTGCTGGGGTACGCTGCATCCAATTAAATGAGCAAGATCTCTGCAAATTATTTGGTCAACCTTCACGCCCGAAGGTATGTCACCAATTCAAAGCTTGCCCTGTCATTTGTGGTAAAACCGACCAAGAAGCCCTTGATAACCTGATCGAGTTAGAAGCTATTACCTAAGCGTATTAGCCCTTTTCTATATCCCAGCAATTTCTTTTCCTACTCATACTTTGCTTTAGGTTATAGGTGCTTATGAGGCCTCAATAGTCTTTCAAACAATACTGACTACCTCGCTATGAGTAATAACCGTTTCAGGAAACTCTCGGCGAAATAAAGCCATCGATAAGACATCACAGATCAATGAGGCCTTTATTCTCGTACCCATAAACCAACCAATAACTTGCCTTGAATAAAGGTCAATAATGGCAACTAATTATAGCCAATATTTGTTTGTAGCTACGTCGGTGATATCTCCTGCCCATTTTTAAATTAGCAGTCGTTGCACTGAAGACCTGAGCGAGCAAGGCCGTAACTACGGGTATTCAGTTCAGGTCAAGAAGTGGACAATATCTTATAAACTTGAAGTACTATGTGTATATCATCAGGTAGCGTTTTTATTTACTTTGTTGTCAGCCAATATATTGGATAATATGGCAATAATACATTATGGAAGGAAAATGTGATGAGTAAAAAAATGACCATGGCGGAGATTTCAAGACAGCTTGGAATTTCAACAATGACCGTGTCACGTTACTTTAATGACGGTTATGTCTCGGCTGAAAATCGCCTTAAAATTGATGCTATCGTCAAAGAAAATCATTATACCCCTAATATATTTGCTCGTTCCATTCGTAGCCAATCTAATATTATTGGTTTCGTTGCTCCTCGCATTGAGTCATATACAACTAGTTTAGTAATCAAAGGGGCACTGGCGGCTGCCAATGAATCACAAGTACGAATGCTTTTTCATGCCTCAGGGTTTAACCATGAGTCAGAATGCCAAGCTGTGAGAGAGTTTAATGGCTTAAATGCATTGGGCACTATTATTATTGCTTCAAAGCACAGTGTCGAAGAGACGTTTTATCAAACCTTAGACAATGTGTTATTTATTGGTAAAAACACCCCCCACCATTGCTGTTTATATTACCCCGACCATGCTGCAATTAAAGCACTCGTTTCCCAAACCATCACTCAGTTAAAACAACAGCAGGCACCGCTGGCAGCCGTACATTATATTTATGATGAGCGTATGCTTTCCAGCCGTACTAAGTTGATGCAAGCCACCATTACTGACACCGTCCCTGAGTTGAATTTTTCACTACAAGCTCTAGCCAACTCGGAGGACAAAGCCGGCTACCAGGCAATTCAATTACAGCCTAATCATGTCTACTTTTGTGCCACCGATAATATTGCTATTCGTTTATATCGTCGCGCCAAAGAACAGCAACTCAAGATTGGTCATAACTTATGGATTGTAGGCATGGGTGACTATGACTACAGCGATTTGTTAGTCCCAAGCCTGACTACTGTCGCTTTTAACTACTATCAAGTGGGCTACCAAGCTGTCAAAAAATTGCTCAAGCGCGATTTCAGTTCCGTTGAAGGCACATTCGACATAAGAATGAGAGAAAGTTCACAGTTTCTCTGAAATTGTATTGAGTCCAAATAGGTTCCATTTAACACTATGTGTTAACGATAACACACATAGTATAACCGATGACACTCGCTAATAATCTACACTCAAAACCACTCGCGTGGTGGAAGAAAGCAACTGCCTACCAAATTTATCCCCGTAGTTTTTATGATACAAACCAGGACGGTATTGGTGACATCAATGGGATCATTGCTAAGCTAGATTATCTTGCTGATTTGGGCATTGATTTAATATGGATCTGTCCATTCTACGCATCACCGAATGATGATAACGGTTACGATATCAGTGACTATCAAGCGATTCATCCTGACTTTGGAACCCTTGAGGATGTGGATAAATTAATCACTGCTGCTCATGAACGTGGCATTCGCATTATTATGGATTTAGTGATAAACCACACTAGCGATGAGCATCCATGGTTCATCGAATCGCGAGATAACAAAGATAGCCCTAAGCGTGATTGGTATATTTGGCGTGATGGTTGTGAGCCTACAGCTGAAAAGCCGACTTGCGAACCAAATAACTGGGAAAGTATTTTTCATGGTAGTGCATGGGAATATGATGACAAAACTGCACAATATTATTTGCACCTATTTTCTAAAAAACAGCCAGATCTTAATTGGGAAAACCCTGAAGTTAAACAAGCACTATTTAAAATGATTCATTGGTGGTTGGAACGAGGTATTGATGGTTTCCGTGTCGATGCAATTAGCCATATTCAAAAACAAGCTGGTTTACCCTCTTTACCCAATCCAAAGGGTGAAAACTATGTCTCTTCATTCGATTATCATATGAATGTGGCTGGGATTGAAAAACATCTGTATGAGTTAAAAGAGCAGGCGTTTTCGCCTTTTGATATCGTGACCGTTGGTGAGGCCAATGGGGTGACGGCCGACAACGCATTGCCTTGGGTTGCTGAAGCGACCGAGCACGATCAAGGTGGTGTTTTTAACATGATTTTTCAGTTTGAACACATGAAGCTATGGTCGGAAGAACAAAGCAACGAGAATTTCGATCTCGTGGCGTTCAAACGCATTTTATCGCGTTGGCAAGATGCCTTAGAAGGTAAAGGCTGGAATGCGCTTTATTTAGAAAACCACGATCAAGCTCGTAGTATTGATACTTTTGCCGATCCTAACTCTAGGTATGCCAGTGCTACCGCGTTAGCGAGTTGTTATTTCTTGATGAAAGGAACTCCATTTATTTATCAGGGCCAAGAGATTGGTATGGTAAATCATCAGTTTACTTCTCTTGACGAATTTAACGATGTGTCTGCGAGAAATTTAATTCAAAAGCTATCGCAACAAGGTCAGAGCGATGCCGATATCTTAGCCTTGTTAAATCAAGTATCCCGCGACCACAGTCGCTTGCCAATGCAATGGAATGACCAGGATTTTGCCGGTTTTTCTGAGGTGCAACCTTGGTTCTCGGTGAATCAACAGTATGCAGATATCAATGTTGAGCAACAACAGCAAGATCCAAATTCGATCTTAGGTTTCTATAAGCAGTTGATTGCTTTGCGTAAGTCACATGAAAGCTTAGTGGTTGGCCGTTATCAATTACTGCTAGCTAACGATCCTAATATCTATGTTTATCAACGTGTTGCTCAAGATATGACATGGACCATTATTACCAATTTAAGTCCACAAGAGAGCGTTGTTGATATCGACTGCACCCAATTAGGCGAGTTAATGCTTGATAATCAGAATATTAACAATGAACACGTTCGCTCAGATTTTATAACAACGCAAATAGCCCCCGCTTATGCCGCGTATATATTTGCAAGAAAGCACTAAATTATATTTATGGCTAGGCGCTGATAACGTTAGCCTGTATTTAAATCAAGGAACTATTTATGAGTAAGTTACTATCGTTTGATTTTTGGCAACGATTTGGGAAGTCCCTTATCGTTGTTATCGCGGTGATGCCTGCCGCTGGTATCATGATATCACTAGGTAAAGTGGTCGCAATGTATGCGGGTGGGTTTGGTGCCATTGAAACACTAGGCGCTATAATGGAAAACATAGGTTGGGGGATCATTGTTAACCTTCACCTATTATTTGCGGTCGCGATTGGTGGCTCGTGGGCAAAAGAGCGTGCAGGTGGCGCATTTGCCGCGCTAATTGCCTTCATCTTAATCAACCGTATCACTGGGGTTATATTGGGCGTGGATAACGCTATGCTCAGTGACCCAGAAGCGGTTGTGATGAGCCTATTTGGTTCTGAGTTACCTGTCTCTCAATTCTTCACGAATATTTTGGGTGCTCCTGCCCTAAATATGGGTGTGTTTATCGGTATTATGTCTGGCTATTTAGGTGCCAACTTATTTAACCGCTATCATGACTTCGCTCGCTTACCTCAGGCATTAGCATTTTTCAACGGTAAGCGTTTTGTACCTTTTGTTGTTATTTTCTATTCGCTGATTATTGCGTTTGGTTTATCTGTAATATGGCCTTTAATTCAAGGTGCGCTTAATGATTTTGGTCAATGGATTGCTACCTCTAAAGACACTGCGCCGATCACTGCTCCTTTCTTGTATGGTACGTTAGAGCGTTTATTACTGCCATTTGGTTTACACCACACTTTAACTATTCCAATGAATTACACCGAGTTGGGTGGTACTTATGAGCTTTTGACTGGGATGAATGCGGGCTCAAGTGTTTATGGTCAAGATCCATTATGGCTTGCTTGGGTCAGCGATTTAAATAATCTTAAATTAAGCGATCCGACAACTTACCAACACCTGTTAGATACGGTGCACCCAGCACGCTTTAAAGCAGGCCAAGTTATTATCGCAGCCTCTTCATTGATTGGTATTGGACTTGCGATGTATCACTGTGTTGATAGTGATAAGCGCGCACAATATAAGCCAATGTTCTTATCTGCCTGTCTTGCTGTGTTATTAACCGGTGTGACTGAGCCTATTGAATTCATGTTTATGTTTATCGCTCCCGTTTTGTATGTTGCACATGCTGTGTTAACAGGAGTTGCATTTGCGTTGGTCGATGTGATGGACCTACGTGTACATGCCTTTGGTTTGATTGAGTTACTCACTCGTATACCTATGATGGTTTCAGCGGGCATCGGTGGTGATCTGGTTCGCTTTGCATTAGTTTCTATTATTTTCTTTGTGATTAACTATGGATTGTTCCGCTTCCTAATCGTGAAATTGAAGTTACCAACACCGGGTCGTATGGGTAACTACCTGGATGAAAGCTCAGAATCGATGTCAGAAGATGAGAAGATGAACATTATTATTCAGAATTTAGGTGGCCGTGCCAATATTGCTGAGATTGATGCTTGTATGACTCGCTTGCGTATTACAGTTAATGATCCGAAGTTGGTTGCTGAATATGCGTCATGGAAGCCGACAGGGGCTCTTGGTGCTGTGATTAAAGAACAGGGTGTACAAGTTATTTATGGCCCTGGGGTGGATGTTATTAAATCTAAGTTAATAGAGAAATATTCAGCACAACCTGCGTAATTCTTTTTAGATCAAATAACCTCGAGAAACGCAGCCTTGCGCTGCGTTTTATCTCACTAGAATAAATAAGTGAATAATAATGAAGTTAATGACACTAAATACCCACAGTTGGCAAGAAGAAAAACAGCTAGAAAAGTTAGATGTGGTCGCGCAAGCCATTATCGAGCAAGGGTGCGATGTGGTTGCATTACAGGAAGTGAATCAACATCAAGATAGTCCGGCCGTTGATGCCAATATATTAACCAATCACACTGTGTTGGCGAATAACTATGGTTATTTATTACAGAAAAAACTCATGGAATACGGCCATCACTACCAACTTACGTGGGATTTCGTTCATCAAAGTTATGAAGTATATCAAGAGGGGCTCTCATTTTTAACGCGACTACCGATTGTCGAACATGAGGTCATTGATTTAAGTGATAACTATGATGTGAGCTTTTGGAAACATCGGCGAGCAGTGCGTATTAAAGTGACCTCTCAACAGGGTGATTTTAATCTTTATAATTGTCATTGTGGCTGGTGGAATGACTCAGAGAACTCATTTGAGGAGCAGTTCGACCGAATCAAGGCAACTTTACCAACAGAGTTGAGCTTTCTATTAGGCGATTTCAACAACCCAAGCCATATACGTAATGAAGGCTATGATTACGTATTACAACGCGGTTTGATGGATTGTTATGAAGTTGCTGAAATCAAAGATGATGGAACCACTGTCATTAAAAACATTGATGGTTGGGAGCAAAATAGCCAAGCGTTACGCATTGATTTAGTACTTAGTAATCAGCCTGTAGTGGTAAAGCAGCATAAGGTGATTTTTAATCACGATTTTTATCCGGTTGTATCAGATCACTTTGGGGTGTTGGTAGAAGTAGAACTTACTTAATTTTTATCAACTCATCGTAGTTTAAATAAAAAGAATACTGACACAAATACGGCTAATTATCAGGTCACTCTTACTTGCTAAAATAGCGATAGAATACGACTGACCTTAACGATCTTTAGTGCGAGTTCGAAGTGATTACATAAGATTCTCTGTTCTTTCTTTCAACTATATACACAAGATTTCACACTTCTGCGAAATCTAAACTATCTTGTTGATACTGGTACAGATTAATAAGGATCGTTATGAATAGGTATATTGCAGAAATGTTCGGTACATTTTGGTTGGTGTTAGGGGGTTGTGGTAGTGCCGTCTTGGCCGCTGCTTTTCCCGATGTAGGTATCGGCTTACTCGGGGTTTCCCTCGCGTTTGGTTTAACCGTACTCACCATGGCTTTTGCTATTGGCCATATATCCGGCTGTCATCTCAACCCTGCTGTTACAATAGGTCTTTGGAGCGGTGGTCGCTTTGATGCCAAAGACGTCGCACCTTATATTATTGCCCAGGTCATTGGCGGTATTATCGCGGGTGGTGTGTTATTCGTGATTGCTTCAGGCCAAGCAGGCTTTGACGCTGCGGCATCTGGCTTTGCTTCAAATGGTTACGGTGAACACTCACCGGGCGGCTATTCACTTACCGCTGCACTGGTCTGTGAAGTGGTCATGACCATGGTGTTCCTGTTCGTGATCATGGGCGCGACTGATTCGAAAGCCCCTGCTGGGTTTGCACCGATCGCAATTGGTCTCTGTTTGACCTTGATTCACCTTATCAGTATTCCCGTAACCAATACTTCTGTGAACCCTGCTCGAAGTACCGGCGTGGCTGTATTTGTCGGTGACTGGGCCGTTTCGCAATTATGGCTATTCTGGGTTGCACCGATTATTGGTGCCGTGATTGGCGCGATGATATACAAAGCGGTAAGAGGTTCAGATTAAGCGCTGAAAAACGTCTAAAGCAATAAAAGAAAAAGCCGCTTAGTGATGCTTCACCAAGCGGCTTTTTTAGATCTTATGACGACCGAGTAAGGAGTGCGAAAGCGTGGTGCCATCCACCAGCTCTAGCTCACCACCAACGGGAACACCATGAGCGATACGGCTAGCGTTCACTTCATGGGCATTACATAGCTCAGCAATGTAGTGCGCTGTCGCTTCCCCTTCAACTGTTGGGTTAGTCGCTAGGATTACTTCAGAGATATCACCACGACGCAGGCGGTAGTCCAAAACATCGAGACCGATGTCACTTGGACCAATACCATCAAGTGGTGAAAGGTGGCCCATCAATACAAAGTAACGGCCTGAATATTGGCCAGTCGCTTCTATTGCTGCAATGTCTGCAGGGCTTTCTACTACACAGATTTGACCATTTTCCTGACGTTTAGGATTGGTACAAATGTGGCAAGTATCTTCTTCAGTAAAAGTACGGCACTCATTACAGTGACCAATTTCGGTCATTGCTTGGCTAAGAGCTTCAGCCAATTGTAGGCCGCCTTTTCTATCGCGCTGTAACAAATGAAAGGCCATACGCTGCGCCGACTTGGGGCCAACCCCAGGTAGACAACGTAAGGCCTCCATCAAATGCTCCAGCATATGACTGGTACGCATATTTAACCGTTCTAATGTTCAAGTAATAGCCTGTTCAACACAAACCACCACCTGAATTAACCTTTAAGAATAAGTTACTTAGAAAGGCATCTTCATACCTGGTGGAAGTTGCATTCCGCCAGTTACGCTAGCCATTTTCTCTTTTTGAGTTTCTTCAACGCGACGAGCCGCATCGTTGAAAGCAGCAGCGATAAGATCTTCAAGCATCTCTTTATCGTCTTCCATTAGGCTTTCATCGATATCAACACGGCGAACGCTGTGGCTACCAGTGATCGTTACTTTTACAAGGCCAGCACCTGACTCACCTGTAACTTCCATATTTGCGATTTCTTCTTGAAGCTTTTGCATGCGCTCTTGCATTTGCTGGGCTTGCTTCATCATGTTGCCCATACCGCCTTTACCAAACATGTTAATACTCTCTGGTCTAATTGGTTTATTAAAATTAATTAAGCTATACGAGCTTAAATGGGGGTTAAAACAGTGTGATTCAACCCCTCGATGTTCAGTTCTCAGATTTGCTTATCTGGGATGATATGCCGGTCACTAAACAAGAAAACGTTCTAGATAGGACGAACGCTGTCTCTGTCGAGTTCAGCGGCAAAACGTCTTTCAATGAACTGTACGTTGGCATCGTTTTCTAAAGCGGTAAACGCGTCTTTCAACTTACCTTGGTACAACCTTTCTCGTAATTCTAGCGGCGTTTCTCCACCATCACCGATTTCAACACTCAAATGACACTCTTCTCCAAGCACAGTATTGAGAGACTGCAATAATTCACTCTGTGCACGGTCCGTATTCAAGTGAGCTTGGCTCGCTCTTAACGTTAAAGTGATTGATGTGTCGTTTTTAGCAAACACTGAGTTCAATGCTAACTGTTCAACAAGCTTGGCTGTCTCTAGCTTTTGAATCGTGGCGGACCATTCATCTTGAGCAATCGACTCTTGAAGCAATTTGTCGACCATTTCTGGTGTCTTAATATGCTCTAACGCACGCTTGATCTGAGTAGGTGTAAGCTCTTTGCTCACCTCTTTCACTACAGGTTTAGACGGTTTCCAGCGATAAGGTTCATTATCGTTGGTCACATTTTCTGTCGAAGAGGCTGATAAAGAAGCTGGCGACACCCGCTCAGAACCACCGTGTTGCTGAGCAACTCGATCAAGAACTGAAGTTTTAGCTGGTGTCGCTTTAGCCTTTTTTGGCGCCGAGCCTTTGTTTTCTGTTGCCGCGCTGCCTCTACGTTGAGAACGTAATTGGTGGCGTAAACCACTCACAGGCGAAGTTGCACGCGCTGGCTGCTCTTGCGGAGCAGAAGGTGCAACGCTTGGCTGTTGAACCGGACTCTGGTTTTGATAATTCGTTTGTTGCTGCTGAGGCTGCTCTGCACCGTAGCTTGGACGCTCATCATAAGCAGGAGGCGCGTCATACTGGCTATGCGGGTAATCCTGCTCAGGATAACCTTGGTTGCCTGAATGTTCAGCGTAACCTTGCGAATCTGAATACTGTGCTGGAGTCTGTTGCACGGGTGGCTGCTGCATAGCTTGCTGTTGAGGCGCCTGTTGTTGCATCTGAGGCTGTCTCGGAGCTGCCATTGGCGCAGGTTGACTCACTGACTGAGCAACGTTCTGAACCGGATTCTGAGCTGCAGGAGCAGGCGCTGGGCTAGTCGACTCAGTCGAGATAGCCGTAGCAACAGTTTGCTCAGCAGGTCTGAATGCCAACATACGCAGAACCACCATCTCAATACCAACGCGAGCGGTTGGCGACAATGGTAAGTCTTCACGACCTTTCAACACGATCTGGTAATAGAGTTGAATGTCTTGTGGGCTAAGCGCTTTGCTCAGTAGTTCAAGCTTCTCAGCGTCAGGCTGTGCCTTATCTAATGTAGATGGCAAAGCTTGGAACATCGCAAGACGATGCAGTTGGGCCGCAAGCTGATTCAGCAAACCATCCCACTCAACACCGTTCTCAGCAAGGCTTTGGATACACGCCATCGCTTGCTGTGGCTGCTTACTGCTAATCGCTTCAAGCAAGTGGATAGCTTGGTCGGTATCCAGTGTTCCGAGCATGTGAGCAACAGTATCTGTTACGACATTGCCATTACCCAATGCGATAGCTTGGTCTGTAAGGCTTAGCGCATCACGCATACTGCCATCAGCGGCATGAGCAATCATTCCAAGCGCACGAGATTCAGACGTCACATTTTCTTGTTCAAGAATATGATCGAGTTGCTCGTGGATATTATCAACGCTAATCGGCTTAAGATGGAATTGCAGACAACGCGACAATATCGTCACAGGAAGCTTTTGCGGATCCGTTGTTGCGAGCAAGAACTTCACATACTCAGGCGGCTCTTCTAAGGTCTTTAGAAGCGCGTTAAAACTGTGCCTAGACAGCATGTGTACTTCATCGATTAGGTAAACCTTGAAGCGACCACGTGCAGGCTTGTACTGAACATTGTCCAGAAGCTCGCGGGTATCTTCTACCTTAGTACGTGAGGCAGCATCGATCTCGAGCAGGTCAACAAAACGACCTTCATCGATCTCTTTGCAGGTTGCACACTCACCACAAGGGGTTGAAGTAATGCCTGTTTCACAGTTGAGTCCCTTAGCAAACAAACGGCCGATGGTCGTTTTACCGACACCTCGTGTACCGCTGAATAGGTAAGCGTGATGCAACCTATTTTGGCTAAGGGCATTCTCTAATGCTGTTAAAACATGGGCTTGACCAACCACTTCTTTGAATTTGGTTGGTCGCCATTTTCGCGCTAACGCAAGATAGCTCATGAATAATTCCGAAAAGGATTAGTGACCGTCGAATTCGCAGATGCTAAACACTTCTAGACCTAAGCCTTGTAAGCGCTTGTCACCACCGATTTCTGGAAGGTTAATAACAAATGCAGCGTGTTCTACCACACCACCAAGCTGACGAATCAACTTTGTTGTTGCTTCAATCGTACCGCCCGTTGCTAGCAAGTCATCAACCATAAGCACTTTATCGCCTTCAACGATAGCATCAGTATGGATTTCTAGAGTGTCGGTGCCGTACTCAAGCTCATAAGATTGTGCCACAGTTTGACGAGGCAGCTTGCCCGGCTTACGAACAGGAATGAAGCCAACACCTAGCTCAAGTGCCAAAGGCGCACCAAATAGGAAACCACGAGCTTCAGTACCAACGATCTTAGTAAAGCCCATGTCCTTGTATGTTTCCGCTAGCAGGTCGATAGTCGCTTTGTAAGCTACTGGATCTTCCATCAAGCTTGTTACGTCACGGAACAAAATACCCGCTTTAGGGTAATCAGGAATGCTTTTGATGCTTGCTTTGATCAGAGAGATTTTTTCTGTGTTCATAATCTTATGCACTTCATTAGGCCGCTTTCCAAACTCTCGTTAACGAATCAAACATCAACGCTCGGAATTAAGGAAAGGTACGATTGGTATTCATTGCAACGAGAGTCATAACTCTGATTGCTGAAATAATAAACGCCCGCTATACAAGCAGGCACACTGGCTTAATGGTAGTGATTTTCTTTGCTGTCAGCAACCAACTCATGGGTTGGAAGTCGCATAAACCATGTGAGAAGAATAACAAGTACACAAATTAGGAAAGCCTTGACCCAAATGATAGGGGCAAAGTAGATGGATAACGCAAAACTCAACAAGATAAAGAATACGCCACGCGTTTTAACTTGTTTGGTGACGGCACCGTGTTGATACCAATTGTTCAGCAAAGGACCCAGCGTTTTGTGCTCATGCATCCATTTATGAACTTTCGGATTGCTTCGCATGAAGCATGCGCTGGCAAGAAGGAGAAAAGGAGTGGTTGGCAGAACGGGCAAAACTATCCCTAGAACTGCGAGAAATATACAAAGGCCACCAGCAATATTGAGGCTTAAAACTCGAACGCTAATTGTGGCCTCCTTGAGTTAGCTATCACCAATCGGCGACGACAGCTTAACTAGAATGTTGCGTAACCATTGAATACACGGATCAACGTAAGTGTTGCTGGTAGCAATGGAATCATTAAAAATGCGGCTAAAAATCCTAAAAAGTAGAATACATTAAACGGGTCTTGAAAGTCTTTGTTATCTGCCATGATTGCTTCTTGTTTTTGTTAGTGAAGGTAAGTATCCGGCGAACCAAACCCGCTTTGCTAAATCGACATTTAACAAAAAAGGCATAGCCACACCATTTGCGCAACTATACCTTAATCAATTATTCACAAAAACCGAGGAAATATAGGGTTAATCAGTAGACCCTTGGTGTATGTCTAAACTAAAACTTGCCGCTCCAAGTAGGCTCAACGACAGTTGGCAGCCCTGTTCGATCGGAAGGTCCCGCGTAATAAAGTTCTTCTTGCAGTTCTCACCCAAGCGCTCACCTGCTGCAATATATTGATTCAATTAACCATTCGACCATTGCCCGTCTAGACCCGCAGGCAAAATGGAGATGGTTCCCTCGGCAAGGTCAGCAACACCAAACAAGGCATTCACTGGGGTGGAGCATTTAGAGCAACGAATCCCCTTCTCTAAGATTTCAGCAATATCTTTGAGATCAACATTAAAATCTTTTCTGTTTCTTATGTAATCGTGGAACAGCGCTCTCACTAACAATGTTGTCGCGGAGCCGCCATTATCAGACGACGATGAATCGACGAGGTAAAAAGCAAACTGCCCGTTCATCATCCACGCATAGTCAAACACAAGTGGCATCATCTCTGTTGATTGCAGTAACCGGTAACTGCAACGCCATGAGCCTTGTCGCGTATCTTTCTCTGGAAGCAGCGCATGCAGTAAGTCTTTTGCTGCGCTTGGGTTATCTTGAAGGTAATTCAGGTGCCAATGCAGTTCTTGGTCTTCAGGGATCTCTCCCCCATCATCCACACAGAACCATTGGCTCGAAAAATCTCGTTGGTCTGAAATGTTATCGAACGAATCTGTCAATGTATTCGCAATCGCACTTCCTAGGTGACGGTGATCCTCTAACGGCTTCGCCAAGAAGTCTTTAATACCAAATCGCAAGGCTTTCGCCACGTCAGACATGTCATCAGTGCCAGACACAACGATCATAGGCAGTGACGGGTACTCTAAACTGAGCTCTTCCACAAGCTCTATGCCATCAAGTATTGGCATTGATAAGTCAAACACAATTAAATCTGGCGCTGAGTCTCTAAGTTTCTGCAAAGCGTCCAGTCCATTTTCAGCCTCAACCACTTTATAACCGACCTTGTCTAGGTACGCGCTGGTTATACGGCGAAAAATAGGATCATCATCAACCAACATCACGCATTTTTGGTTAATTACTTCCTGAGCCGAGGTCATTACTGGCTGACTGTGAGTTTTGTACATAATCTATAACCTCACAAAACTAAGTCGAATTATTATTGTTATCTGTTCTAAGAACTAATATAAAACTTAGTAATAAAATGCTAAATACACAAATTTGCACTCTTTACTGGTAATTCGTGACGAGGGTTGGAATACTTGTAAATAGTGCAACGAGTTGACGTAACGCAAACATTGATCTCACTGTTACGTATAAATTAGATGAGATTGTAAACAAATGTGTCTGGATTTATGAAATTAGATGATTTAAACCTCTTTCGACTCGTCGTTGAAAATGGGAGCTACACCGCAACATCGCGCAAGACTATGATTCCGGTTGCGACCATCACACGACGCATCCAAGCCTTAGAAGATTCTTTGAACCTTAGGCTTCTCAATAGACACGCGCGTAAACTTTCTTTAACAGAGGCAGGCGAACGTTTCTTCAATGAATGCTCTCCGCTGTTGCAACGTCTCTCTTCTACTGCAGAAGAGTTAACTGACGTGTGCAAAGGCGCTTCCGGTAAGATTCGTATTACGGCACCCTCAAACCTGACCAAGCGCATGATGATGCCAATGTTCAGTGAATTCATGATTCAATACCCTGATATCAATATTGAGCTGATGATGAACAACCAAGCGGATCAGCTGGATCCAACGGAGTGGGACGTAATTTTCCGAGTCGGCCCTCAGCGTGATTCAAGCCTAATCGCTCGAAAAATCAGTGAAGTCAAAGATATTCTTATCGCGAGCCCTGAGTACTTAGCGAAGAACCCAGCTCCAAGCCATGCTGAAGAGCTAGCGAACCATTCGCTACTCAAAGGCTACCCGCTGATTAAGTGGCAGCTGAGTAATTCGAATGAAGAGACGGTGGTGAATAGCGAGAAAGGCCGTTTCAACGCCAATGCGCTTAATGTCGTAAGACAAGCGTGCTCAGAAGGCCTAGGTATCACCCTGATGCCTGACGTGATGATTCGTGAATACATTGAAGATGGCAGCTTAGTGCAAGTCTTAGAAGACTGGAGCGCTAACCCTCGTGATATTTACATGCTTTATAACCACAAAGACCATCTACCAGAGAAAGTGAGATTGTTTATTGATTTTGTGATCGCATACCACATTCATTAAGGTCAATCCCCTTCTCTATAAACAAAAAACCAGAGCCGATGCTCTGGTTTTTTATTTTCTCTATCGCTAGCGAAACTCTGTATGACTAACGAAACGCTAGTTAAGCGCCTTCGTTGTGTAACTCTAAGTTAGCAAGATCTTGTTGAATCTCACGCTGAACCTTTGAGTCGTCATTACGCAAAGAGTCTAGGAAATCTAGGTACACTTGGTCGATATCGCCCGTTACATACTCGCCGTTAAATACAGAAGTATCAAAACGAGAGATGTCTTGATTGCCCATGCCCACTGCAGAAATCAGATCTGGTAGCGTTTGGAAAATCAAGGCGTCTGCGCCAATCTGCTTACAAATCGTTTCGTTATCACGACCATGAGCAATCAACTCTGTCGCGCTCGGCATATCAATGCCGTAAACGTTAGGGAAGCGAACCTCTGGAGCAGCTGAAACCATGAAGACCTTATTTGCGCCAGAATCACGAGCCATCTCAATGATCTGCTCTGATGTTGTGCCGCGAACGATAGAATCGTCAACCAGAAGAACGTTCTTACCTTTAAACTCAGAGCGAATTGCGTTGAGCTTACGGCGAACCGACTTCTTACGTTGTTGCTGACCTGGCATGATGAATGTGCGGCCAACATAGCGGTTTTTCACGAAACCTTGACGGTATGGCTTATTGATCGCTTGAGCGATTCGTAGCGCAATATCGTTTGATGTTTCAGGGATTGGAATAACTACATCAATGTCTAAGTCTGCGTACTCTTCTTTAATACGCATACCAAGCATCTCACCCATCTCAACGCGTGCGCTGTAAACCGAGATTTTGTCGATGAATGAATCTGGGCGTGCAAAGTATACAAACTCAAAGATACATGGGTTTAGTTGTGGGTTGTCTGCACATTGCTTAGTGAAAAGCTCACCGTCAAACGTTGCGTAGATAGCTTCACCTGGTGCTACGTCGCGCATGAAGTCGAAACCAACAGCATCGAGTGCTACCGATTCAGACGCAACCATGTACTCTGTTTTACCTTGAACTTCACGCTTACCAAGACACAATGGACGAATACCATGTGGGTCACGGAATGCGATCATACCGTGGCCGATGATCATCGCCGTTACGGCGTAAGCACCACGAATTGTACGATGCACATTTGCCACAGCGCGGAAAACGTCATCTGAAGTTACGTTACCTTTAACAGTATCGATCTCATGAGCTAATACGTTCAGTAGAACTTCAGAGTCAGAGGTTGTGTTTACATGACGACGGTCTTTTTCGAACAACTTCTCACGAACTTCGTTTGCGTTCGTCAGGTTACCGTTGTGCGCCAACGTAATGCCAAAAGGAGAGTTTACGTAGAAAGGCTGAGCTTCAGACGCACTTGAACTACCCGCAGTAGGATAACGAACATGGCCAATACCAACTTCACCTTGTAGGCGCTGCATGTGTTTTGCTTCAAAAACATCTTTTACTAAACCGTTCGCCTTACGCAGACGGAAACGATTGCTTTCTATGGTACAAATACCAGCGGCATCTTGGCCACGATGCTGCAATACCGTTAAAGCGTCATAAATAGACTGGTTTACAGGTGTTGAACCCACGATTCCAACAATACCACACATGTCCTAATCCTCGATTTTTCGACATTAACTGGCGCTAGAGCGCGCCAGATAAGAAACTAGATGTTGCTTGTAAATGCTCGAAGAACGGCGCAATGATTCGACTAAATTCTGGAACCAATTGCGAATTCTTCCACCACTCAGAACTTGGGAATGCAGTAAACGCATCCATGAAAAACAACACTGCTGACACAATCAGAACACCACGTAAGCCACCAAAGACGACACCGAGGATTCTGTCTGTACCTGACAGGCCTGTTTTCTGAACTAGTTGACCGATGACATAGTTAACTAAGGCACCCACAACTAACGTTGCAACAAACAATGCTGCTATCGCAGTTCCGTTTCGAAACATCTCATCTTCGATATTGGTGAAGTACATCGCTAATTTAGCGTAGTACTGGCTAGCAATAAAAAATGCTCCAAACCAAATAACGAGTGACAAGGCTTCTTTAGCGAAACCACGAACTAAACTGATCACGGCAGAGAAGCCGATCACGCCTAAAATGACAAAATCTAACCAATTCATGAATTCTTCATCTTAAGTTGGCGCGCATTTTAACAGAAAAAATGCTGACGCAAACGTTTTCTTATGGATTTAACGGTTTAAATTTGAGCAACTGGCCTTTTGAACCCGTAATTTTTTCTAATTCCTTAATTTGTCGCTCAAGTTTGGATTTAGAGACATCCGGGCCAATAATTACTCGCGTAAAAGTTTTTTCTTGCTTGGTGTGAGCCTGATAACCGCGCTTTTGCAGATCCTTAACAACGTTTTTTGCGTTGTCAGCATTCTTCAAAGCCATCAATTGAATAATCCAAGCACTGTCTTGGTATTCATTTTTTTCAGGTACCGGCTTAACCACAACTGCCACTTTGTCTGCTTCTTTATCATTAGAAGAAGACGCGGTTTGCGTGTTTGAATTATCAGTACGACCACTTTCAACCACTTGCTCAACCGGAGAATCCGGTAGCGCTATCTGATCTTCAACGGGATCGAGTACTTCAAACACTTCAACATTACTATCAAGCTCAGGCTTAATTGGAATGCTTGCAAACTCTTCTTTGTAGTGGAGCTTCTTACCATCTAGTACATCGGGCAATACAATCACGCCAATGGCCACTAAAATGATGGTGCCGACTAACCGGCTTTGGAATTTACTTGCCATTTAGTTTCCTTTTTTCTGCCAATGCTCCAACACTTCACCCACTGTATGGAAAGAACCGACAACCAACACAACATCGTCACCTTTAACAGAAGCTAAAGCCGCTTCAAAAGCTGTGACAGGGTTTGAATGCTGCTCTACGCCTTCGGGTAGGCCTTGACACAATTCAGCAGCTGTCGCTGCGCGTGGCCCTTGCAATGAAGCTGGATACCAATGAGTTGTGATTGGCGCTAATACTTCCAATGTCGCGGGGATATCTTTGTCATGAAGCATGGCGACTACAACGTGTAAATTTTTGCCTGCATACTTCTTCGCGACTTGCTGCGCAAAGTACTCAGCAGAATGCGGGTTGTGCGCCACATCAAGCACAATCACGGGTTGTTCGCTAATTTGCTGCATACGACCTGGAAGCTGCGCATTCTTCATGCCGTTAACCACGTTCACGTCGCTAATACTAAGCTCTGATGTGCCCAATGCCATCAACGCTGTTGCAGCGTTAGGTAACGGCAGGCTTGGAATAGGTAGTGATTCTAGTTGGAATGCACCACTGCGCCAGTTCCACGTATCACCGTCAACATCATAAGTGTATTGAATACCGACTTGGTAGAACTCAGCCTTAATGTCATCAGCGTGCGCTGCAACCGTAGCCGGTGGCTTGGGTTGACCACAGATAGCGGGTTTACCGCTACGATAAATGCCCGCTTTCTCAAAACCAATCACATTGATGTCATCACCTAGCCAGTCAACATGGTCGACAGCCAAACTAGTAATCACAGAAACATCATGCTCAACGATATTGGTCGCGTCTAAACGCCCGCCTAAACCCACTTCTAAAAGCACAACATCAACCGCTTCAGTTTGAAATGCACGTAACGCCGCTAAAGTGCCATATTCGAAAAAACTCAGGCTGATTTCGCCACGCTCTTTCTCAATGAAATCGAAAGACTGAACCATCTTTTCATCAGATAGATCTTGGCCGTTGATACGAACACGTTCGTTATAGCGAATTAAGTGAGGAGAGCTGTAGACACCAACTGAGTAACCAGCGTCCAATAGAATCGCTTCCATCAGTGCACATGTTGAGCCTTTGCCATTGGTTCCGGCAACAGTAATAACATGTTGAGCAGGTTTGGTGAGGTTTGCCTTAGAGGCGACGGCCTGAACTCGGTCTAATCCAAGATCAATAGCGCTTGTGTGGATGTTTAATAAATAATCAAGCCACATCTCCAAAGAGGATGTGGCTTGAGGAATAGGTTGTTGACTCATCTAACTCATAACCATAATTAAGTTGGTTTGTTAGAAGGTACTTTACCCTTTTTCTGGCGCTTCTGGTACTTCATAAGTAGCTTCATTCGGTGAATCGTTCACAGAAACTACTAATGGTGAAGGCTGGTTGGTCATTTTAGCAACAAGGCTTGCAACGCGCTGACGCATCTCACGACGGTCAACAATCATGTCGATAGCACCGTGGTCTAGTAGGAACTCACTGCGTTGGAAACCTTCAGGAAGGTCTTCACGTACCGTTTGTTCGATTACACGACGTCCAGCAAAACCGATCAGTGCTTTTGGTTCACCAATATTGATATCGCCAAGCATTGCCAAACTTGCAGAAACACCACCCATTGTTGGATCAGTCATAACTGAAACAAACGGTAGGCCTTTCGCAGATAAACGCTCAAGCGCAGCACTGGTTTTCGCCATTTGCATTAGAGACATCAATGCCTCTTGCATACGAGCACCACCACTTGCAGAGAAACACACTAAACCACAGTTGTTCTCGATAGCAGCATCTACCGCTTTCACGAAACGAGCACCAACAACAGAACCCATTGAGCCGCCCATGAATGAGAATTCAAAAGCACACGCTACGATAGGTAAACCCAATAGTTCGCCTTTCATTGCAACTAATGCGTCTGTTTCACCACTGTTCTTTTGAGCAGCAGAGATACGTTCTTTGTAACGCTTAGAGTCTTTAAACTTCAGCTTGTCTTGTGGCTCAAGATCAGCACCTAGTTCAACACGCTCACCTTTGTCTAGGAATGTATCCAGACGACGACGTGCTTTCATGCGCATGTGATGGTCACATTTTGGACATACTTCTAGGTTACGCTCTAGTTCAGCATGGTACAGAACCTGCTCACAAGAAGTACATTTCGTCCAAACACCCTCAGGGATAGACGCTTTACGAGATGTTACGATGTTGCTTTTTTCTAAAATCTTTTCAAGCCAACTCATGGAAGACCTTTTTGTTTCGATTCTTCCGCTTGATTGCGAAAGAAATAAATTTGGGAATTATGCGTGGGAATTAAAGCACATAAAACAGCGACTGTAGATAAAAAACTGGTTGTACCTATTTCCTGGGACTATCTTACGCACTAAACCGTAATAATTTTTGAACCTAAGTCTCACATTTAGTTCAAATTATCCGGTAAAAATAGAGGACCAATTGGCTCTCGTGGTAGCTCAAAATGTTCAGGATAATCAACATCCACCAGATACAAACCTTCCGCTTTTGCAGTTGCGCCGGCTACTTTTCGATCTTTAGCTTCTAAAAGCCACTGGATCCACTCTGGTTTCTGCTCACCTTTACCTACGGCAATAAGGCTACCCGTAATATTCCTCACCATGTGGTGAACAAACGCATTCGCTTTAATATCGATCACAATGTAGTGTCCATGACGAGTCACGTTCAAGTGAATCATGTTTCTCCATGGGCTACGAGATTGACAGTGTGTTGCCCTGAACGAAGTGAAGTCATTCTCACCAAGTAAGTACTGACCCGCTTCATGCATTTTTTTCTCATCAAGATGACCATGATAATGGCTCACACCTGAATTCAAAATGCCTGGGCGTAGTGCATGGTTAAAGATAATGTAGCGATAACGGCGGGCAGTAGCCGAGAAACGAGCATGGAAATCCTCATTCACTTCTGTCGCCCAACGAACCGCAATATCTTTTGGCATGTTGGCATTCGCGCCCATTGTCCATGCCACCATTTTACGATCGACATTAGTTTCAAAGTGAACGACTTGTCCCGTACCGTGAACACCGGCATCTGTACGACCTGCGCACATAACTTCTACAGGGTGATTCGCGACAACTGAAAGAGCCTTTTCCAATTCTTCTTGGACACTTTTCACGTCTCGTTGGCGCTGCCAACCAAAGTAGTGGGTACCGTTATATTCAATACCTAAAGCAATTTTCATGTTCTTGTTCTCTTTGAAAATGGGCGAGAAGTATATACGGAAATCAGTGCTAGCCCAAATAGGATGGGGCTAAAACTTCAATAAACAATCAGCATCGACCGAGACGATGCTGTTGAAAAACCAAATGAAACGATAGCGCTCTGTATCGCCTTAAAATAAAGGGTAGCCAACGCTACCCTTTCTGATTTGTAAATTTATCGACCGTTTAACGTATCGATAAGATTTTTTGCCTCTCGACGAATATCATCGCTGCCGTCAACGATTGCCTCTTCTAGAAGCTTAATTGCCCCTTGCGAGTCACTCATCTCGATGTAGATTTTGGCCAAATCAAGCTTACCCGCAGCTTCTGCATTGCTGTCGACATCATAATTGCCAATATCACCGATAACATCAGGGAATTCGTTAAGACCCACATCCAGTTTAAGCTCTTCATCGTCTGGATTAATGACTTCTTCACCTTCTTGCTCGACTTGAGCCATTAGCTCATCAATCGTCATGTACTGCTTATCACGACTGTTGCCTGATTCGGTTAAATTGTCTTGTTCAGCCCAATTCTCTTCTTTGATTTTCGGTTCAGCTTGCTGTTCAGCCGATGCCCAAATCTCTTGTTGGTCATCAGGCACATCATTATGCATGCTCGATTGTTGTTCTGGCGCTAGGTTAAAGCCTTTCCAGTCTTCGCCGCCGACTTCAAGCATGGCGTCAATATCTAACCCTGCGCTATCAATCGAAGTTGCGTCCAATGGCTTATCGAACATGTTGTCGACAGAGTCTTGAACATCTTCAGAAAGCAACTCAGCTAATGCTGTCTCATCAAAGTCATCAAAGCCTTCTAGTGGCTCGTCTTGAATCGCTGCAGGCGTTGAGTTTGGCTCTGAAGCCGCGCTCAGTGATTGTTCTGGCTGTGCAAAACCAGCCGGTTCAGAGTCTTCAGCATTCGAGAAATCATCAGCCTGACTATAGCTCTGCGGATTTGAGAACAGATCATGCAACGCATCTTGCTCTTCGCCTTGTGGGCTGAAAGAAGTCAGTGGTGTTGGCTTCTCAGCAAACGCATCAGAGATGGCTTCATCTTCACCATATTCCGGTAAATCAAACTCATCGAACTCTACGCCTTGGGCTTCCGCCACCGGCTCGGCATTGCTTTGCTCAATATCATCTAAAACAGAGTCTGCTTTTGCGCTTTCTTCATCGTACTCCGGAAGATCAAGGTCATCGAACTCGAACTTCTCTGTGTCAGGCGCTAAGTCTTGCTCTAACTGTGCTTCATCTGGTTCACTCACCACTTCCGCTAACGCATCGTCTTCACCAAACTCTGGTAGTTCGAAGTCATCAAGCGAGAATTCTTCTTCGCTTTCTGGTTTCGCAGTTTCAACTTGTGGTGCAGCATCTAACTGAGGCTCAGCGGTAGGTTGCGATTCAACACTTGATTGAGAGTCTATAGCAGGCGTTGCTGGCTCTGTTGTTGATTCAGCATCAGCTTCCGCTAGTGCGTCTTCTTCACTAAACTCTGGTAAGTCGAAATCATCAAACGAAAACTCTTCGTCGTCTTGCGCCTGAGCTATAACTTGGGCTTCAGTTTGAGGCTCAACACTTGGTTGAGCATCAATAGCTGGCGTTACTGGTTCTGGTGTTGATTCAGCATCAGCTTCCGCTAGTGCATCTTCTTCATTAAACTCTGGCAATTCGAAGTCATCAAACGAGAATTCTTCTTCGCCTTCTTGTCCTAGAACTTCAGCTTGTTCTGCTACTTCCGCTTGTGGTGTAGCTTCAACTTTCGGTTCAGCGACAGGTGTCACTAGCTCTGGTGTTACGTCAGTTTCCGCTAATGCTTCTGGTTCAGACGCCTCATCTTCAATCAGCCAATCATCGTCTTCTGGCACACCAAATTCATTTGGAATGATCTCTGGCATGTTTGCAGCACGAACTGGCTCTGGCTCTGGCTCTGGCTCTGGCTCTGGCTCTGGCTCTGGCTCTGGCTCTGGCAAGGATTCAACGACATCTTCAAGCTGATCGCTACCTTGGATTTTCGGTTCAAAGTCAAAATCAGAGGTAACGTTAGCTGGCGACTCTACATCGTCGATAGCCTCAGCTAGCCAGTCTTCAACCGTCTCTTCATCATCTTCAGAGATATCATTTAAAGAGGATGGCGAAGCTTGCTCTTCAGAGCTAGCAGCAATGTCTTCACGCTGTTCTTGGACGTCGGTTCCTTTCGGCTCAGATTCTTGTTGTGCGCTTTCTTCTTGAACTCGCTCTTCAAAATCTGGTTTATCAAAATCAGAATTCTCAGATAACAGCGAGTCGATATCCAATTTATCATCCTCCACCGATGATGCGGTTTCTTGCGCTGATACTTCGTTGCTGTTTGAAAGAGGCGCTTGCTCTGATTCAACCGTATTTTCAATTGATGGTTCAACAGGCTCTTCTATTGCTGACAACAAATCATTGTCATCAGAAGTCATTAACTCATCAATCAACGCTTCGTCTGTTGTTTCTAGCGAGTCATCAAGCAAAGCATCCGTTGCTGGTGCAACACCGAACAAATCATCGATAAAACCATCACGATTAAAGGCTTCATCATTTTCTGGCTTAACGTCAGCGCTGTCTTGAATCAGTTCCGAATCTAACGATTCATCAGTAACGACTTCAGGTTGTAGTGTTTCACTAATGTCCGGATCTTGCTCAGGCTCACCTTCAGAGGTTAACGGAGTAAGCTCAACGTCTGAGTCCTTTTTAGGCTCCTCATTGGCGTTGTCCAAACCAAAGGCTGCGTCTAACTCTTTATCAAACGTCTTATCTTCAGATTCAAGCTCGTCTTCAATGCCACTTGTCAGTAAGTCATCAAATGGGTCTAGAGATTCTGATTTTGATGCATCCGCTAAAAGCTCATCATCTGACAATTCACTATCAAGGAAATCATCCAATAAGTCGGTACTTTCGGCGTCGAGTTCGAAATCATCGTCGTCAGAGTCACCTATTAATTCATCCAAGGTTTCCGTGCTGTCTTCTGCGATGTTGATGTCATCATCGGTCGATAAACCAGAAAGCTCTTCAAGCTCAGACAGAGAATCAAAGCCAAGAGGTTCGCTTTCAGACTCATCATCCGAATCGTCCCCTAGCATCTCATCAAGAAGGTCTGTCGAGTTACTTAGGTCTACGTCATCGCCTGCCAGTTGCTCATCAAGCAGATCAACGCTGTCTTGAGGTTCTTCATTTACGATGGGCTTATCGAACTGAGACAGAATGTTTTCGATATCATCATCAGACGCCAAACCACTGTTTAGGTTAGTGGCAATCTCATCGTCGCTATCGAGGTTGAAAGGGTCATTCGCTTGATCGTTCTGAGCAGCAACTTGGGCAAAGATGTCATCAATATCATCATTCGCTGTCGGTGAAGCTGGCTCAGGGGACTGTTGTTCAGAGATTAGAGCATCAATATCAAAATCGTCATTGCTCAAATCAACAGGCTTAGTCTCACTTTGTTGCTCAGAGATAAGCGCATCGATGTCAAAATCATCGCTTGCTGGTGTTTCAGTGCTAGAAGGCGAATCACTTTGCTCTTCCGAAATCAGAGCATCAATATCGAAGCTGTCGTCATCTTCGTCATCAAGAGCAAACAGATCATCTAATAAAGATTGGTCTAGCTCGTTGGAACCGAGATCTTCAGTTTCAGACTCTTGAGATAGTAAAGCTTCAATGTCATCAGCAGACATTGCGTTATCATCAGAAAGATCAAAGTCGACATCATCAGTATCGACGGCGCTTTCCGCTGTTTTGTCTAGCGCACGTTCCATCTCTTCAAGGCCAAGCGCTTTCTCTTCGCCATTAACACTAATGCCGTTGCTGCTGTCTAAATCTAGATCGTCGAAGTTGGTGTCTAAATCACCGTTTTCGCCAATGCTCGCAAATGGGTCATCGTCTTCACCATCTAGATTGAAATCGAGATCAGATTCATTTAAACCAGCAAAGACATCATCCTCTTCGGCTAGCGCTTGATCGTCAAACAGCTTGTTGGCGTCATCTTCCGTACCAAACAAGTCATCATCTAAAGACAGCTCGTTAAGGTCGTCCATCTCGTCGCCCAATGTAATAGGTGCAACGGTACTTGGTTCTGGCTGGAGCGGTTGTTCTTGAGTCGTCTGCTGTTGCTCATCATTTTTAGAACGACGGCCTAACAGCATCACAACGATCAAACCAATGAGCAGACCTGGAATAATCGCAAGAGCCGCCACTAACCAACCATTCGATAACAGTTCGTCCATGACACTTGGTGCCATCTTTTCAATTTCGGCGTTCTTTCTGCGCTCTTCATCAAGCAGCTTTTCCACTTCGCTACGAATGCGGTCTTCATCACTGAGCTCTGTTTTTAGCTCATCCACTTCCGATTGAACATTCGATAACATCAAACGAAGTTGGTGATTTTTCTCTTCAAGTGACAGCAGTTCAGTTTCTGAAAGCTCTAGCTGCTTCTCTAACTTGTTCATCTCTTGGGTTGGTGCAGATTGAGCTAGAGATGATTGAGTTGGAGACAATGGCTTTTTAGCAGTTTCAGTAGTGCTTACTTGCTTAGCAGGAGTAACATTTTTTGCATCAGAACTCGGCGCTTTGGGTTTTGAAGCGACAGGCTTACTTGCAGGAGCATCAAGCTTAGCAAGATGTGAGTTCATGATGTTGATAGCTTGCTGCGTCGAGCTTGCACGTGCTTGATCTAAAGAAGGCACGCGTAGATTGCTCGCAGGCAGCAGGCTATGGATATTCTGGTTTTCAAACGCTTGTGGGTTTAAGCGATAAATAGCCAACAGAGTTTGTTGGACTGAAACGGAGTTATCAGGGCGTAACTTTGAGGCAATAGACCACAATGTTTCTGAGCCGCGAGTTGGACCATAGAAACGTGAAGGCTCAGCGCTATTTGATTGCGCTCTTTGAAGTGGTTCTGAAAACGTAGGCGCTGATTGTATCTGGCCATTAGGCCCTAAAACTCGAATGGAATCTGCACGAACAACGGAAATCTGAGTCGCAATGATAAAGGCAAAAGGCATTAACCACGGCTTGAAAATTTGAAACATAAAAGGCTCAGCTAGGTGCTTAAATTCGGAAAAGTGATGATCTATTAAATATATCGGATAAATGACGTAAAACTATAGAGATGAAAACAAAAAATGTGTTGCAGCAACAATATTCGCAGCAATTTCACACAATTTGACTAACAATATTTTTAATCGATTAAAAAAGCCCCACTAAAGAGTGAGGCTTTTTTATCAAAGCAATAAAGCTTAGAAGTAATCGCGAATCAGAACTTCAGCGATTTGAACTGCGTTTGTTGCTGCGCCTTTACGAACGTTATCAGCGACAACCCACATGTTTACGCCACTGTGATGGCTGATGTCGTTACGAATACGACCAACCATTACGTGGTCTTTACCACCTGCATCACGAACTTGAGTTGGGAAGTCTAGCGCTTGGAATACTTCAACACCTTCTGTGTTCTCTAGAAGCTGAACCACTTGCTCTGCACCGATTGGTGCGCGAGTTTCAATGTGTAGAGATTCTGCGTGACCGTAAAATACTGGTACGCGGACACAAGTCGGGTTCACTGTGATTGAAGAGTCAGCAAAGATTTTTTGAGTTTCCCAAACCATCTTCATCTCTTCACGCGTGTAGCCGTTCTCTGTAAATTCATCGATTTGAGGAATACAGTTGAAAGCGATTTGTTGTGAGAACGCTGAGTTTTCAGCTGGCATACCGTTAAGAAGCTTAGCCGTTTGACCCGCTAGCTCATCGATACCTGGCTTACCTGCACCAGACACAGATTGGTAAGTTGAAACGTTAATACGCTCAAGGCCCACTTCATCGTGAATTGGTTTTAGCGCTACTACCATTTGGATAGTCGAGCAGTTAGGGTTCGCGATGATGTTACGGTTACGGAACTCAGCAATCGCTTCAGGGTTCACTTCAGGCACAACCAGAGGAACATCGTATTCGTAACGGAAGCGTGATGTGTTATCGATGACAACCACACCTTCATCAGCCGCAATTGGAGCCCAACGCTCTGAAAGCTCGCTACCTGCAGAGAAAAACGCAATATGTACTTGAGACCAATCGAAGTCTTCTACGTTTTGTACTTGTATTGTTTTGCCGTTAAAACGGGAAGTTTTGCCTTCACTACGTTCACTTGCTAGTAAGTGCATTTCACCGACAGGGAATTTACGCTCTTTAAGTACTTCAAGAATGGTTTCACCAACCGCACCAGTCGCACCTAAAATAGCAATATTAAATTCTTGGCTCATTGTTTCTCTCTTTTATAAAGTTGGCTTTACCATAAAACCGAGTTTAGATAACGGCGTTAAATTACAAGATTCGTCGCCCGTTAACTCGACTGCACTGTACTCTCTGCGGTCCCAATATTCTTTACGCATCTTGTCAAAAGAACCCGGCGTAACGATATTGCGACGGAATAAGGCGTCGTCTTTGCGCACATCATAGATCAACTGAGTCAAATTGTGCAGTGTTGCTTCATCCCAAGCTCTATCTAATTTCATTTGAGGTACAGGCGCTGTCGGCAATAAGTCGCTTGCATAGGCACGCTGTTCAGTACCTAAAAATTCACAATAACTGTTGAAGATCATCGTGGTACCACGCGCTTTACCTTCTAAACCGTAGCCCGCTACGTGAGGCGTTGCAAAAGCGAGTAACGGAAGAAGCTCAAAGTCGACTTCAGGTTCAAACTCAAACACATCAAGCACTGCAGTGAAACCATCGGCTTTTTGCAGGCGAGCTTTTAGCGCTTGGTTATCAACCACAGGACCGCGAGCTGCATTAATCAGGATTTGATCAGCACGTAAGTTGTTCAGCACTTGCTCACTGATCAAGTGATGCGTTGGATACTCACCCGTCTTAGTGATTGGCGTGTGTAATGTAATAACGTCTGATTGTTCAAGCAAAGTCTCTAACTCAGTAAATTCGCGAGTATCACCCTCTTGCTGTTTTAGAGGGTCGTTCAGCAGAACTTTGATACCAATACCTTCAAGGCACTTCGCTAAGTAACTGCCCACTTGACCACAGCCGATAATACCAACCGTTTTATCAAAAACAGAAAAGCCTTGTTGCTGCGCAAGCACCATCATCGCACTGAACGCGTACTCAGCAACACCCACCTTGTTACAACCAGGTGCCGCAGTAAAGAAAATACCACGCTCTTTCATCAACTCTTGGTCAACGTGATCCATGCCAGCCGTCGCAGTACCAACAAACTTCAGCTTATTGGCTTTGCTGATCAATGACTCGTTTACCTTGGTAACAGAGCGAATCATCAATGCGTCTACGTCAACTAGGTCGTCAGCTGTTAATGTGCGACCAGACTTCATTGTCACTTCCCCTAGCTGGCTAAAAAGCGCTTCAGCGTAAGGCATATTTTCGTCGATTAAGATTTTCATTTGGCGAGTACTTTTGTTGGGGTCTATCGACCTAAATGTGAATTGAAATGATTGTGCAAAATTCCACACACGGTGTCGAGTAGCAATTGGAATACATTATAAATAAAGGGCTGAATCACCTAACCTTGGCAGACAAGAACCGAAACCAGAGTGAACACCCAAGATCAAACGGCTAAAACGAAAAATGCCCGATTGAATAAACAATCGGGCAAACATCCAGAACAAAAGGATCCTATCTCGCTCTCCAGGAGACAGAGTCTTGCGTCTGTTCAACCAGTACTAACCAAAGTCAGTACTGGTCAAGCTCTGGAAACCTTTCAATCTCTAAACCCAGATTTAAAAACTATGTTCAAAAAACACGTTTACCAACCTGCGTCTAAAAACTTTGTTCTGATGGTCATTATTACTGGGTGACCTGTGCGTGTTGAATCGGCACTAGCGCAACCCTTTAACGATTAACCTTGTCTCTGTAACTCAAGCTTAAGTTAAGCTTGGTACTTTTTGATTACTAGCGTTGCGTTCGTACCGCCGAAACCAAAACTGTTAGACATAACTGTAGTTAGCTCTTGATCACGAGCTTCAGTTACGATGTCTAGGCCAGCAGCAGCTTCGTCTAGGTTCGAAACGTTAATGCTTGGAGCGATAAAGCCGTTATCTAGCATTAGCGTTGAGTAAATAGCTTCGTGTACGCCAGCAGCACCTAGAGCGTGACCTGTCATCGCTTTAGTTGCTGAGATTGCTGGGCTGTTGCCACCGCCATTGCCTTGAGAGAAAACTTCTTGGATAGCGCCTAGCTCTTTAACGTCGCCAACTGGAGTTGAAGTACCGTGAGTGTTCACGTAATCAACGCCATCAACGTTTTGCATCGCCATCTTCATACAACGAACCGCACCTTCACCAGAAGGAGCAACCATGTCGTAGCCATCTGAAGTTGCGCCGTAGCCTACGATTTCACCGTAGATTTTTGCGCCACGAGCAACAGCGTGCTCAAGCTCTTCGATAACTAACATGCCGCCGCCACCAGAGATAACGAAACCATCACGGTCTGCATCGTAGGTACGAGAAGCCAGCTCTGGCGTGTCGTTGTACTTAGTAGAAAGTGCGCCCATTGCGTCGAACATCATAGTCAGAGACCAATCCAGTTCTTCACCGCCACCAGCGAATACAACGTCTTGCTTACCAAGTTGGATAAGCTCCATTGCGTGACCAATACAGTGTGCAGATGTCGCACATGCAGAGCTCATAGAGTAGTTCACACCACGGATTTTGAAAGGAGTTGCTAGACAAGCAGAAACCGTAGAAGCCATTGTACGTGGAACCATGTATGGACCAACGCGCTTCACGCCTTTCTCACGGATGATGTCTACCGCGTTTACTTGGTTTAGAGATGAAGCACCACCTGAACCCGCAACGATACCCGTGCGGTCATTAGATACTTGATCTTCAGTTAAGCCAGAATCAGCAATTGCTTGCTCCATTGAAAGATAAGCGAATGCCGCTGCATCACCCATAAAGCGCATTTTTTTGCGATCGATATGGTCAGCAGGGTTCATTTTTAGGTTACCCCATACTTGAGAGCGCAAGCCATTTTCCTTGAACTGCTCTGAAGCGGTAATACCAGATTTACCCTCTTTCAGTGATGCTAAAACTTCTTCGACGTTGTTACCGATACTTGAAACAATACCCATACCGGTGATTACGACTCGTTTCATGTGACATTCCTATAATTCTAAATTCAGCTAGATGATAACTAAGAAGCCTAACAAAAGTGGTCAGCTTTCCTAGAAATTCGTACAATCCCTACCAACATATCGCTTCAAATCACAAAATGATAGATTTTATGACTTCAATTACTAATGCAGAACTGGAATGGAATGAGTCTGGCACGCCAGTTTCAGACCAATTTGACGACGTTTACTTCTCCAATGTTAACGGTTTAGAAGAAACTCGCTACGTCTTTTTAAAGCAAAACCACCTTCCAGAGCGTTGGCTTGAACATGAACAACGCCGCTTTGTGATTGCTGAAACCGGCTTTGGCACAGGTTTGAACTTTCTTGCAGTTTGGCAATGGTTCGATGCTTTTCTTAAAGATAACCCACAAGCGATGACCAAAGAGTTACATTTCATCAGTTTTGAAAAATATCCTTTAAATAAAGAGGATCTGATCAAAGCACACCAATCGTGGCCAGAATTAGCCGAGTATGCGACGCAACTCCAAGAACACTACCCTATTGCTCTACCTGAATGTCACCGCATTGTGCTGGGCGACGGTGCAATCACGCTTGATTTGTGGTTTGGCGATATTAAAGATTGCATGCCCAACGTACCAACCCCGCGTGAAGGTTTGGTTGATGCTTGGTTCTTAGACGGTTTTGCTCCGAGCAAGAACCCAGAGATGTGGAATCAAAACCTATTCAACGGCATGGCTAAGCTCGCTAAGCAAGATTGTAGCTGCGCCACCTTCACCGCTGCTGGCTTTGTTCGCCGTGGCTTAATTGAAGCTGGCTTTGAAATGAAAAAGGTCAAAGGCTTTGGTACTAAGCGAGAAATGATCGCCGGCCGACTTGGCGAAAAGCACGCTCACACCAACATCAAACCTTGGTATGGCCTCGCTCAACACACTGAATCCCAAGACATTGCGATCATTGGTGGTGGTGTCGCCAGTGCTGCATTAGCCAAAACGCTAAGCCGTCGTGGTAAAAACATCACCCTTTATTGTGAACATCCACAAGCTGCGGGCAATGCCTCAGGTAACAACCAAGGTGCGATTTACCCGCTATTAAGCGAAGCGACCTCGAACGTGTCTCGCGTGTTTGGCCCGGGATTACTGTTTGCTCGTCAATTTATTAATCAAGCGGCTCAGTCTATTCAATTTGATCACAGTTGGTGTGGCGTGAACATCTTGATGTGGGATCAAGGCTCCACTAAAAAGCTCAATCGCATGTTGGAAGGCAACTTCCACACCGACCTGATTCAGCGTTTATTGCCAGAGCAAGCCAACGAAAAGATTGGCTTACCCGTCGATAAAGAGAGTGTTTACTTTCCGCTGGGTGGTTGGCTAAGCCCTCTGCAACTGACTCAAGGCTTGATTAGCAAGTTAGAAGAGAACAACCAAGTAAGCGCGCACTATCAACATCAAGTAACGCAACTTGAGTGGCTCGAAGCTGAACAACAATGGATACTGACGATGGATACACCTCAAGGTGAGATTCAAACCAAGCACGACCAAGTAGTTGTCGCAAACGGACACAAGTTCACTCAGTTTGAACAAACTCAGCCAGTACCACTGACTCCGGTTAAAGGCCAAGTGAGCCATATTCCGACCACGGAAAATCTCAGCCAGCTAAAAACCGTGTTGTGCTTTGATGGCTATTTGACGCCACAGAACCCCAACAATGGTCATCACTGTATTGGTGCGAACTACGACAAAACCAATATCGACCAAGAATTTGATATTGAGGTTCAGCAGCACAATGGCGAGCGCCTACATGGGTCACTACCAGACCAAGCATGGACAAAAGATGTCGATACCAGTGACAACTTAGCGCGCCAAGGTATCCGAAGCGTAAGCCGTGACCACCTTCCGTTTGTCGGAAACGTTGGTGACTTTGAAGCCATTAAGGAGCAGTACCAAGATCTCCACAACTTCAACCCGCAGCGTGACTCGGTTGAGGATGTAGAAACGGTAACAAGCTTCCCTAACCTTTATTGCTTTATCGGACTGGGTTCACGTGGTTTGAGCTCTGCACCATTATTGGCTGAAGTATTAGCATCACAGATCTGTGGCGATCCGCTGCCCTTGCCTGTTGATGTGCTTGAGGCGATTCACCCAAGTCGAATGTGGGTACGCAGACTGCGTAAAGGTAAGGCATTAACGGCTGGATGGGTTGCTGACAAGCATTCTAAATCAAAGCCGTAGTTTCTAGTTCAGCTATTTTGAACATCTGAAATTTCTGAATATCTGAAACTAATAAGTTAAAAGCTAAAAAGCCCTACGTGACTAAGTTAAGTCGCTCGGGCTTTTTGTTATTCGTGTTGATCTAAACTGATGTTCTAAATGGAGCAGTATTTACAGCTTAGCAACCGCGTCTTTAATCTGTAGAGCAATCTCTTCGTTGCTGATAGAACCAGATTCAAAATCAAAGTTATCGTAGAAGCTTGGTACTGAAACTGACGCTTGCACGTTGCCACCGAAGTAAGGTGCAGAACCTGTCGCTGCACCAAGTACCGTTTGTGCGCCACCAGGGCCCGGTGAAGTCGCTAGGTAAACCGCCGGCTTCTCGCCAAACACTGAACGCTCAATACGTGTCGCCCAGTCAAATAGGTTTTTATACGCTGCTGGGTAGTGACCATTGTGTTCTGCGAACGAGATAACAAACGCATCAGCTTCAGCTAGGTCGCGTAGGAATGCTTGAGCACCTTCCGCTTGGCCAATCTCTTTTTCAGTGTCTTCACTGAACATAGGAACATTGTAATCGTTGATGTCTAGGACTTTTACTTCAGCACCTTCAATCAAGTTTGCTGCGTAAGTTGCTAGTGTTTTGTTGATTGAGGTAGAACTTGTGCTTGCGCCAAATGCGATAACTTTCATGATGTGACCTTTCTGTAATTCCGTTAAGTGGGATTAGAATAACGTAGTAAGAAAATGTAACCATCACAAGAAATGAACGGACTCATTCAAAAATTTCGAACGAGTCTCAAATAAACCAGTTCGCTCAGCAAAATGGGAAAGGAAGGGACTGAGCGGATAGTATTAATACATCGAGATTAAGCTTGGTTTTGTAGCTCAACCCAAAGGTCATTAACGATAGTGCGGTCTGCTGGTGTTAGTTCAGAGCGAGCGTCGTCTAGGCTCTGTTCAATACGAGCTTTTACTTCAGCCACATCTTCAATGCCTTCTTCTTCACATGAAGCCACTGAAAGAGAAATATGACCACGTAAGTAACCACCAGCAAACAGTTCATCGTCTGATGCGTTTTCAATGCGAGCATCAATTACTTCAAGTAGTTTTTCTTCAAATTCGATAATCATAATATTCTCTTATTTCACAATAAATTGGCTAGCACATAAAGGTTCTACATCGTAGAAGCTGCGTAATGCTTCAGAGAGCATTTTCACGCGAGGCGGAAAGCCTACTTCAAAGATACCCATAACTTCACTGTGTACTTTATTCATAAAGGCCAAACGATCTGGCTCAAAATCGCCGTGTAGATTGTCACAGCTGACATTAAAAGGAAAGCCTGCGCTCATCGCAATGATCCATTCATACGCTTGTGGGCGAATTTCTACTTTTTCAAACTCAGCTTGAACCGATTCCGTTCGACCGTCAGGTTCATACCAATAGCCAAAATCTTCCAGTAAACGACGCTCAGACCCAGCAACGCACCAGTGTGCGATCTCATGGAGTGCAGAGGCGTAAAAGCCACGTGCGAACACGATTCGATGGTGTGGGATAGTATCATCAGCCGGCAAATAGATCGGCTCATCAGCCCCTAGCTCTAGTTTGGTATTAAAGCTTTCAAAAAAGGTCTGATTGAAGATATCGATAATGTCTGAGTATTGGTGTGTCATAAAATCAAATTTAAGTAAAAATAACTGGGGCATTTTGCTTTTTTTTAAGCGCTCGGTAAAGCCCTATCAAGCGTAATGACATCGGGTTCGCCATTATACTTTGCAGTGACAATCGATTGCCATTCCCAGATTACACCACTTTAAGGTGAATGATTAGTTTAGCTAATCTGAAACGCCCATTCACGGTACAAATATTCATTCGTCAACAAGCATTTTTACTACTACACTCGCGCTTCATTTTATATCCCTAAGGCCTATAAGACTCGAGTTTATAGACCTAAATTATAGAGCTACAGCAATGCTACTAAGTGTTTTGTATATCATCGGCATCACGGCAGAAGCCATGACCGGCGCTCTCAGTGCAGGCAAACAAAAAATGGATTGGTTTGGTGTAATGCTGGTTGCAAGCGCAACGGCAATTGGCGGCGGTACAGTACGCGATATCTTACTTGGCCATTACCCTTTAGGTTGGGTTGAAAACCCTCAGTATCTGGCCATCACCTGTATCGCAGGTGTTATTACAACCGGGTTGGCGAAATGGGTTATCAAGCTAAAAGGTTTGTTTATTCGCTTGGATGCCTTAGGCCTAATCGTATTCAGTATCATTGGTACCAAAGTAGCGATGACCATGGGTCTGCACCCGATGATTTGCATGGTATCGGCATTAGTGACAGGTGTCTTTGGTGGTTTGTTACGTGACCTTATCTGTCGTCAAACACCATTGGTGTTACATGAAGAGCTGTATGCCTCTGTCGCACTTGTCGCTTCAGGTTTGTACCTAGGTTTGCTTGAGCTTGGCATCAACGACGTCACGGCGACAATTGTGACGCTTGTAGTTGGTTACTTGCTGCGCATGGCGGCTGTAAGATTCAAATGGCGTTTGCCTTCGTTCCAGTTTGATCCTGAAAGCTCTGTGCATTAATAGATTAAGAGCCTTTAGCTGCTAGCTGTCTTTAATGACGATAGTCGCTAACCGGACGAATAATCCTGCTAATGTGAAAAAGGGTTGCTTCATTACGAAGCAACCCTTTTTTGTTTCTATCAATTCTATTCTAAATAAAAAGAAGCAGAATTAGATTTTTGGCGTTTCAGTTGTCACACCAAAGTTTTGACCACGGTGACGTAGCAAGTGATCAAGCAATACAATCGCTAACATTGCTTCTGCGATCGGCACCGCACGGATACCAACACATGGATCGTGACGACCTTTCGTGATTAGCTGCGTTGCTTCGCCGTCTTTAGTGATCGTGTCACCAGGAACGGTAATGCTTGAGGTTGGTTTAAGCGCGATGCTTGCCACAATATCTTGGCCAGTAGAAATACCACCTAAGATACCGCCAGCATGGTTGCTGCTGAAACCTTCTGGAGTTAATGGATCACGGTGTTCACTACCGCGTTGATTAACCACATCAAAACCATCACCAATCTCAACACCTTTCACCGCATTGATGCTCATTAGAGCGTGCGCGATGTCTGCATCTAGACGATCAAAGATTGGCTCACCAAGGCCTACAGGCACTTTAGTCGCAACCACTTGAATCTTCGCACCGATCGAGTTGCCTTCTTTTAGCAAGTCACGAATCAGTTGGTCAAATTCCGGTACTTTGTCGGCATCAGGGCAGAAGAAAGCGTTGTTTTCAATCTCGTTCCAATCCACTTTATCAATTGAGATATCACCCATTTGAGAAAGGTAAGCTTGGATTTCAACACCAAATTCTTGTTTTAGGTATTTCTTCGCAATTGCACCTGCCGCTACACGCATTGCAGTTTCACGAGCTGAAGAACGACCACCGCCACGGTAATCACGCACACCGTACTTTTGATGGTACGTATAGTCAGCGTGTCCAGGGCGGAACTTGTCTTTAATTTCGGAATAGTCTTTAGAGCGTTGGTCTGTATTTTCAATTAATAGACCAATAGAAGTGCCCGTAGTTTGGCCTTCAAATACACCTGATAAGATTTTCACTTCATCCGCTTCACGGCGAGCCGTTGTATAACGAGAAGTACCAGGGCGACGACGATCCAAATCTCTTTGAAGATCTGCTTCGGTAATTTCTAATCCTGGTGGGCACCCATCTACGATACATCCTAGTGCGATACCGTGACTTTCTCCGAACGTGGTCACGCGGAAATGTTGTCCGATACTGTTTCCTGCCATTACTTCCTCTAAATCAGCTATTGAGCAGAAGGTTTGATTCCGAAACCGACTGGCTAACAGCTTTACTTGTCTATTCTTCGTGAATTCATAGTGGCTTTATTACCAAATGATGTAAACCCCAAAAAACGAACAATTTTAACTTTCTATTACATGAGCCGAATGAAATGAATAACGCGGGGAAATGAGTGCGCTTTGAGAAGAGTATTTTTATTATGGTAAGAAAGCAAAAAACCCGACAACTCGGAGAGTTATCGGGTTTCTTTAAATAATGGCACGCCCTGAAGGATTCGAACCTTCGACCACCTCCTTAGAAGGGAGGTGCTCTATCCAGCTGAGCTAAGGGCGCGCTACAGGAACGAATTATACGAATTCGAATCAGTAAAGCAACGGCTTTATGTAACATTCTGATCTAAGTGGGCAAAAAAAGGCCAACAAACATATAAGTGTTGGAAAATAGAGCAAAGCAAACGTTTGCTTAATGGTAATCAAAAAGATTTTCTGGAATAATGCGCCAAAAACATCAGCCACTAACTTGAATATCAATACTAAGGAAATTCATGACTGCTCAAAATATTGATGGAAAGCTAATTTCTCAAACGGTTCGCTCCGAAGTTGCTGCACGTGTAAAAGCTCGTACTGAAGCTGGATTACGCGCTCCGGGCCTAGCGGTTGTTTTAGTGGGTGAAGACCCTGCTTCTCAGGTTTACGTTGGAAGTAAGCGTAAAGCGTGTGAAGAAGTTGGCTTCGTATCTAAATCTTACGACTTGCCAGCCACTGCGACAGAAGACGAATTGTTAACACTTGTAGACCAACTGAACGACGATCCAGAGATCGACGGTATTCTGGTTCAACTGCCTCTACCTGCTGGTATTGATAGCACTCACGTTCTTGAGCGTATCACGCCAGAAAAAGACGTTGATGGCTTCCACCCATACAATGTCGGCCGTTTGGCTCAGCGTATGCCTAAGCTTCGCTCTTGTACGCCAAAAGGCATCATCACGCTGCTTGACCGTTACAACATCGATTTACGTGGTAAGCACGCGGTTGTCGTTGGCGCATCAAACATCGTAGGTCGCCCAATGACGCTAGAGCTCCTTCTAGCAGGTTGTACAACGACAACATGTCACCGCTTCACCAAAGACCTTGAAGGCCACGTGCGTCAAGCAGACGTTGTTGTAGTTGCAGTAGGTAAGCCAAACTTCATTCCAGGTGCTTGGATCAAGAAAGGCGCTGTTGTGGTCGATGTGGGTATCAACCGTTTGGAATCTGGCAAACTAGTGGGTGACGTTGAATACGACGTAGCGAAAGAAAGCGCAAGCTTCATCACGCCTGTACCGGGTGGTGTTGGTCCAATGACGGTGGCGAGCCTAATCGAGAACACCATGATCGCTTGTGAGCAATTTCACTCGAAGTAATCCGCAGCGCATATAAATAAAATTAGAAAGCCGCAACGTGATGAACGCTGCGGCTTTTTTGATACTTAGACATTCGTTTTGAAACAGGGCGACTCGCTTTTGATGCACTGCTATTCGCTACTTATCTGGATTCTCGACTTTTTCCGTCTGTTCAGAAGGCGGTAATAAACTAATAAGCTCACACTCCGTTGATATGAGTTTTTCCAACTCAGATCCTTGTGTCATTAAACGGAAATCACCGCCAGTGATCACCCCAAGAGGAATGGCTTTAGGATACAAAGCATTAAACTCTTTTAAATCAAATGCCTCGGTCAAACCTGTACTTTTAATTTGGCTACCCTGAGCCATCAGTGAGTTAAGCTTAGAATAGGTAATCCCTTCCGAGAACAGACTTCGATTGCCATTGCGGCTCACTTGATGTCTTTCATGCTTAGTCTCTGACGATTCAAGCTCAAACACCTTATTGGCACCAAACTCGTCTTGGTAATGCATGCTGACTAACGGGTTGGTTTGACGATAAGGCGAGACGATCATCGCACGCCCTATCCCATCGAGTTCCAAATTGTTTTCCGCGTGGCTTGAAGCTGGGTTACCAAAGTAAACATTCAAGTTATCCATACGAGCTAAGCGAATGCTTTCCCAGTTAGTATCAGCAAGCACACTGTTGATGTTGTGTGTGGCTAGCACCTTGGCAAATTGTCTTGCAAAGTGAGTGGCGCCAAAGAAGATAACCCCTTGCGCTTTCTCTTGAGTGACCCCTAGCCTTCTCGCCCACCAGCTCGCGGTTAAGCTCTGAATCACAACCGTACCAATAATGACTAAGAACACCATGGGCACGAGCAGATCTGCGCCTTCAATCAATTGCTTCTCTTGCAGTTTTATCGCAAACAGAGAAGAAACCGCGGCTGCTACGATCCCGCGAGGTGCCATCCAACTCAAAAACCATTTATCCGCCGAATTAAGATCCGTACCGATCCCGCTGATCCACACGCTTAACGGGCGAGCCACCAACATAACCACCGCTAGCAACCCAATACCGCCCCAACCTATCGAAAGGAAAGCCCCCGAATCGAGTCGACTGGCTAACAGAATAAACAACGCAGAAATAAGTAACACGGTCAGGGTTTCTTTGAATTCGATGATGTCTTCGATATCCAAGCCCTTCACGTTGGCAAGCCAGATCCCCATGATGGTCACGGTTAATAAACCCGATTCTTCACTCAGATCATTAGAAAACGAGAACGCCGCCAACATTAGCGTCAGCACAGCCACATTACGTAAATAGTGCGGTACCCAATGCCCTTGCAGCATCTTGGCAATCAAATGGCCACCGATGATCCCTAAGCCTAAACCTATGACTAACGTCAGGCCCAGAGCTGACAGAACGTGTCCGGTAGGGTCGGCAGAAGAAACAATGTACTCGTAGACGAGAACCGCAAACAGAGCGCCAATCGGATCAATTACTATCCCTTCCCATCGCAAGATACTGCCTAACGAAGATTTAGGCTGAATACTGCGAAGCATGGGCACGATTACCGTAGGGCCAGTTACCACAACTAATGCACCAAACAGTGCGGCTAACGGCCAACTGAAGTCCACAAAGTAGTATGCCCCCACCACGATACACGCCCATGTAATCAACATGCCGAAACTCACGAGGTGAGTCACCATCCGGCCATGGCCTCTGATTTCTTTGAAATTTAGGGTCAATGCTCCTTCAAACAAGATGATGGCAACCCCTAAGGAGATCATAGGAAACAGCACATCACCGAAAATGGCATCGGGATTTAGAATATTCAGGCCGGGACCTAACAATAGGCCAACGATAAGGAGAGGGAGAATGGCGGGAAGACGTAAACGCCAGCCGAGCTGCTGACAAGCTAAAGACAAGAGTCCAATTAACGCCAAAGAAGAAGTAATCGACAAATCCATTTGTGCCCCTAAAAGGTTTGCACCACACCCTGTGGTACAAACTATTCAATGAATCGAGTAGGAGGAGGCC
>NZ_JBFRPK010000043.1:0-33378 GCF_041471965.1 Vibrio sp. 10N.261.51.A3 | reverse complement strand
CGCCATGCTCGGCGCACAAAAGCAAAAGAGCGACCTAAGGTCGCTCTTTTTAAATCATCGCTGTAGCAATAAACCATTCAAATCAACTTCAGTGAATTTGATTGTGGCTCACTACCTGAGTCTTGGTTTCAGTGAAGGCAACATCATCAAGTTGTAGGTTGATTCGTTCCAATTCACTTTCCAGCTTCTGACTTTTCTTAAACAGCTTTTGCTGCTTCTTAATCATCTTCGCCAGTTTCTTATTGTACTTCTCTTGTTTCTTAGCCGCTTTCTTCGCTTGTTTGAGTTCAGCTTTCTCATCACCGCTCGCCTTCGCCATCAGTTTTTTCAGCTTGGCTTTTTTCTGTGCGGCTTCTTTTTTGGCAAGCTCAGGGGCCATATCAGCGGCGGCTGGATCGAACATTTGTACGCTCGGTTCAATTGCCTCTTTGATTTCCGCAAGCGACAGTTCTGGTGCAGGTAATGTTTCCGCTAGCAGGCCGCATGCGACTTTCTCTTCAACGGGTTTGTTTTGACAACCAAGAGGTGGAATTGCGGTGGGTTTGCATAGATTCGCTTGATCCGCCGAAGAACGCGCGCAAGAACGACACACGAACTTAGGTTCAGTCACCAAGCTGTGGATCTCGCCCAAGTGTTCGGTGATATCTCGACGGTTTAACTTACAAAAGCGTTTAGCCATGCTTCAACTCCAGCTAAGAATAATAATGATTCTTAGTTAGATATACATCTGTAACGCGACTATCGCAAGTGTTAAATGGCAATTTATCGTATTTATGACGGGAAATTTTCTTAGCGTGTATCTAAGTTATTGATGCTTCAATTAAGTCATTGATGCTTTCACATAGACGTCAAAACGGTTCTTTTTGGTTTCGATCGCCATGCTCGGTTTTTGCTCGTCTAACCAAGCTGCGTAATCCGGTCTTTTAACCACAACTCGCTTCGATGCCAACTTCATCGCTGGCTCAAATAGGCCATCAGCATCCAGATCGGCACCCACCAAAGATTGGAATACGCGCATCTCTTTTTTGACCAGAGCCGATTTCTTTTTGTTCTCTGGGTGTGGGTACATAGGGTCGAGGTACACCACGTCTGGCTGTTCGAAGTCAGGATCGTTGCTGAGCTTATCTAACGCATCGTGACTGGATGCGTGAATCAACTTCATGCGTTCAGTTACCCAACCACCGATATCTGGGTCTTGTTGCGCTCGCTGCAAGCCATCATCAAGCAGTGCGGCCACAACGGGGTGACGCTCGACCATTTGCACCTTACAACCTAGAGAAGCCAACACAAACGCATCGCGCCCTAAGCCTGCAGTACCATCAAGAATAGTTGGCGTTGCGCCTTTGTTTAAACCAGCTGCTTTGGCAATCGCCTGACCTTTACCACCGCCAAACTTACGTCGGTGACCAACTGCGCCTCCCACTAAATCAACAAAGATAGCGCCAAGCTTGGGCTCATCGACTTTACGTAGCTCAAGTCGCTCACTAGTCAGTACCAAAGCAAAATCACTGCTTTCATCATGAGATAAGTTCCAGCGGGTCGCTAAGTCATTCAAATGATCGATTTGGGTAGCATCTTCGCAAATCAGTTGTAGTTGCAAGGTCGTCTCCAACAGACAGTAGTATTCAAAACAAAAGAGGCAACCAGTTTACCTGATTGCCTCAACAATACATATTAGCGGTGAAAAGTATTCCCAGCTAAAGTCGGCTTACCTAAACCAATGGCTCTGTCTCTCGCTCTTGTCTTAACTCTTCAACAAGCTCTGCGAGTGGCTTAGGTCGCCCTATGATGTAGCCCTGCGCGTAGTTCACACCCAGTTCGATAAGCTTGTCGATAATCTGGGTATTTTCAACGAACTCAGCCACGGTGTGCTTGCCCATCTGCTTGGCAAGATCATTGATCGAGCGAACCATCACATGGTCCATCTCATTCACATCAATATCACGTACAAACAAGCCATCGATCTTCACAATATCGACAGGCAGCTTTTTCAGATAGCCAAATGACGATAGCCCTGAGCCAAAATCATCCAATGCAATCATGCAGCCAAGCTCTTTGATTCGAGTGAAGAACTTGATCGCCTGCTTCATGTTACTCATGGCCGCTGTTTCGGTGATCTCTAAACAAATCTTATGACACGGTATCGATGAATCGCTCAGGCTATCTATCAAAAATTCGACAAACTCACGGTTACCCATCGAGTGACCGGAAAGATTGATTGAACACATCCCCAGTTCCTCAATAACCTCAGGGCGTTGCTCCAACCAACCCAAGGTTTGACTGACGACTTGGCGGTCAATCAAATGCGCGATGTTATAACGCTCTGAGGCTGGCATGAAGATCCCCGGGGAGATGTATTCCCCTTGGATGTTCTTGATGCGGACCAAGATTTCAAAGTGCATTTTATCGCTGTCTTCATCTAGGCCAAGAATTCGCTGCGCAAACAACTCTAAGCGATCGTTAGCCAAGGCCTCATGCACTAGGTTAACGCACTCCATCTCAAGATGGCGACGACGCAGGTCTTCATCATCTTGATGGTAAAGATGATAGCGATTGCGACCTTCTTCTTTAGCGGCATGACAAGCTGCATCCGCCTGAGCGTGCACCATCTGTGGTGAAGCTGCTGTATGGTCGATCAATCGAATACCGATAGAGCACGTCAGGTTGAGTCGAATATCATCCCACAAGAATGGATTCTCACTCATCATCGAGATAATACTGCGACACACATTCACCGCATCTCGTTCAGTACAGTCTTTCATTAATACTGCAAACTCATCACCACCCATTCGCGCTAACACCGCATTGTAAGGCAGTACGTCTTCTAGCAGTTTGGCGCTAAACAAGATCGCAGCATCACCCGCTTCATGTCCTGCGGTGTCGTTCAAGACCTTTAACTGATCCAAATCTAGGAACAACATTGCGTGAGTTCGCATGTGACTCTCAACCTCTTTCAGCGCTTTTTGCAGCTCTTGCTCAAAGTGGTTGCGGTTAAAAGTGTCAGTCAGTAGGTCATAGCGAGCCTGATACTCTAGCTTTTCAGAAAGCTCGTGCGTTTCGGTGATGTCTTCACCCACAATCAACAGCTGATCAGACTCCACCAACGGGCGGATATTTTCACGAATCCAGATCTTGCTGCCGTCGGCATGGCGATATTCGATATCACGACGCCACACACCACGAATCTTATGCTGAGGTTGCAGCAAGATATGACGAGGAATCATCGCGTTCTCATCAACATAGAATTCTCTAGGGCGATGGCCCAACAACTGATCGAGAGGGTATCCCAAAAGCTCTTCGGCAAACTGGTTCACTTGTTGAATGCGATTATTGCCATCGAGCGTAATCATCATCACCGGCTGTTTGTCGTAATACAGCTTCAAGTTTGCTTCACGTTGGAACAGCTTATTCTCAGCAAGCTTACGCGAGGTCACGTCGCGCGCCTCAAAGAGAAACTGAATGTCTTCGTCTTCACTGCCCGGCATCGGCTTCAATGAAATATCCAACACCATCGCACCGCGATCTCGACACCACACCTCGGCTTCAAATCGTAAGGCTGGGTGCTCACTTTTTGCGATGAAATATTCGGCTAGCACTTCTCGCGCAGAACTTTCCCAATGTTGGTGTTGTTGCAGCGGCGTTCCCAGTTTATAGCCTTGATTATAAAGCAGCTCATGTAACTTGCTGTTACTCGACAGCAGCACGCCACCCTTATCAATGATGCCCATGAATTGCAGGCTCTGATCAAATATCGACTCCAACAGTCGTTGGCTTTGGCGACTTGCACGTTCGCTCTTCTTCAGACGGTTAAGGTAATACACCAACACCGCGATAACACACGACATGCTCAAGAACATTAAACCGATGGTGCGAATTTCATCGCGATAGCGCATTAAGAATGACTTCGGCTTATTGAGGAAGGTTACTGAGGCTTCATTCTCTGCACCCAAATCCCAACGTGAGATCTGTTGGTAATCGAGTTTGATTTCTGGCGCGCCAGCAACCACCAATGGCAATGGAGCCTTAGGATTGTTCAGCACGCTCAACAGCACGCGCCCCGTGTCTCGACCTTGCGTTTCTCCACTGTGGATCACGCCACCAATCGCACCAAACCCAAGTCCTAAATCATGCACAATATACAATGGCATCTGAGTTTTTTTGTTGAGCTGACGCCAGTCTTCTTTGCTGCTGACCCGACCATTGATGTCGCGGTAGTAGGCCCAGAACAACAAGCTTTTAGTTAGATCAGCGCGTTGCGCGAACGTCATCAGTTCTTGATAAGAATCAGGCGTATATTGCTCCACCATCCCAGAAAACTCAGGGCGTTTTTGTAGAAATAAATCCACTTGAGCGCGAATAGCTTCACCCGTTACCGAGTGATCGGTAACCACGTAAACTTTTTTAACCGTCGATTGAAGTCGATTGATCAGCTCAATATTGCTCGCCATATCAATATCTTCAGTGATACCGGTTGCGTGCAAGCCTTCAATCATTTGCGGAGAAAAATTGTTGATGCCACCAAAAATAACGGGCGTGCCATTGAGTTCGGGCGCTAAGCGTTTCATCAGATTGAGGGCGTTATTATCACTGACGACTACAGCGGCAAACTCTTCATGCGACAGCTTAGTGCGGTATAGCTGATAAATTCGCTCTAAGTATTCAGCGTTTTGAGTTCGCTTGGTATCGAGATAAACAACCCGGTAAGATAACCCATCGCGATCGAGCTCATCAGATAGTCCTTTATGGAAATCATCTGTCCAGAAAAAGCCTTGATGATAAGAGTGAATAACCAACACATCTTTTGCCTGAGCTGAAGCAAAAACACTCCAACACATCACAATAAAAAATAACGAAAATCGCACTGAATTCACCCTAACCCTATAGTTACTGCTAATATTATCACCCTTGGCTATGATGTGTACTCAAGCCGGTATGTTTTTCATTCAACCTAAGGATTATGCATGTCCACAACCACAGCTCGTCTAGATGATCTAGACCGTGCCATTCTCAAAACCTTGATGGAAGATGCACGAACTCCTTACGCTGAAATGGCAAAGCAGTTCGATGTCAGCCCTGCGACGATTCACGTTCGCATCGAAAAGATGAGATCGGCAGACATTATCGAGCGAACGGAAGTTGTGGTAAACACCAAAAAACTGGGTTACGACGTGTGTTGCTTTATTGGCATCAACCTTAATGCTGCCAAAGATTACCACTCGGCGATCGCTAAGCTGAATGCCTTAGACGAAGTGGTTGAGGCGTACTACACCACTGGTGCTTACAATATCTTTGTAAAGCTGATGTGTAAGTCGATAGAAGAGCTGCAGTTTGTATTGATCGATAAGCTGCAAGCGATCGATGAAGTTCAGTCGACAGAGACACTGATTTCATTGCAGAACCCTATCAACCGCAATGTGAATCCATAACATTGATTCGCCTTGCTTGGCATAACGCACAGACAAAAAAAGAGCCTCTAACTAGAGGCTCTTTTCGCAATAAACTAGATAGTTACCGTGATTATGCGTTGATTCCCGCGTGGCGCAGCATTGCGTCGATTTGTGGCTCACGACCACGGAAGCGTTTGAACAGCTCCATTGGCTCTTCACTGCCACCCATTTCAAGGATGTTGTTCAGGAAGCGATTACCCGTTTCAGTGTTGAAGATACCCTCTTCTTCAAATGCTGAGAACGCATCTGCCGATAGCACTTCTGCCCACAGGTAGCTGTAGTAGCCCGCGCTGTAACCACCAGCAAAGATGTGACCAAAGCTGTGTGAGAAACGGTTCCAATCTAGGCTTGGCAGTACCGACACCTTAGACTTAACATCCGCTAGCGTTTCTAGTACGCGAGCACCCACTTCAGGGTCGTATTCTGTGTGTAGCGTGAAATCGAACAAACCAAGCTCTAGCTGACGCAGGATAAACATCGCAGATTGGAAGTTCTTCGCCGCTAGCATCTTCTCTAGCATCTCTTTTGGTAGCGCTTCACCCGTTTCGAAGTGACCAGAGATGAACGACAGCGCTTCTTCTTCCCAACACCAGTTTTCTAGGAACTGACTTGGTAGCTCAACCGCATCCCAAGGCACACCATTGATACCCGCAACTGCGCCCGCTTCTACTTGCGTCAGCATGTGGTGGATACCGTGACCGAATTCGTGGAACAAGGTCACCACTTCATCGTGAGTAAACAGTGCTGGCTTATCACCAACTGGCTTGTTGAAGTTACACGTTAGGTAAGCGACGGGCGTTTGTAGCTCGCCAGATTCAGTAATACGACGACCACGACAGTCATCCATCCAAGCGCCGCCACGTTTGTGCTCACGTGCGTATAGATCTAGGTAGAAGCTACCGCGCAGTGTTCCAGTCGCATCAAAGATATCAAAGAAACGCACTGACTCATGCCAAGTGTCTACGCCTTGACGCTCTGTTACCGACATACCAAACACACGGTTAAGCACCTCAAACAGGCCTGAAACCACATTCGATTCAGGGAAGTATGGGCGAAGCTCTTCATCAGAGATCTCGAACAGGTTCTGCTTCTGCTTTTCGCTGTAGTAAGCGATGTCCCATAGGTTTAGCTCAGAAACACCAAACTCTTTCTCTGCAAACTGACGCAGCTCTTCAACTTCTCGCTCACCTTGCGGTTTGGCTTTTACTGCTAGGTCGTTTAGGAAGCCAAGCACTTGGTCTGGCGTTTCTGCCATCTTAGTCGACAGTGATTTTTCGCTGTAAGTACTGAAACCAAGCATGCGCGCGATCTCGTGGCGCAGCTTAAGTTGCTCGGTGATGATCTCAGTGTTGTCCCACTTACCTGCGTTTGGACCGCGATCTGAAGCGCGCGTTACGTACGCTTCATAAAGCTCTTTACGCAGTTCTTGGTTATCACAGTAGGTCATCACAGGTAGGTATGATGGGATATCTAAAGTCAGTAGGTAGCCTTCTTGCTCTTTAGACTCAGCCGCCGCTTGAGCTGCCGCCAGTGCTGATTCAGGCATACCTGCCAGCTCAGCTACGTCTGTGATCTGCTTGCTCCAACCCATGGTTGCATCAAGCACGTTATTTGAGAATTGAGAGCCTAACTCAGACTGGCGCTTGCTGATCTCGCCGTAACGATGCTGTTCATCTGCAGGTAAGCCAATGCCCGACAATTCAAAGTCGCGCAGTGCGTCGGTAATAGTTTTTTGTTGAGCTCGGTTCAGTGCAGAGAATGCTTCACTCGCCTTGATCGCTTTATACGCTTCGAACAAGCCTTTGTGTTGGCCAACCCAAGTGCCGTATTCAGATAGCACAGGTAAGCAGCTCTCATACGCTTCACGCAGTTCGTCACTGTTCACGACAGAGTTCATATGGCTTACAGGTGACCAAATGCGACCTAAACGATCATCCACTTCTTCAATTGGAGCAACTAGGTTGTCCCAGCTTGGTGAAGTATTACCTTCAAGTACTTGTTCTATCTTGTTGCGACACGCTTCAATCACTTGCTCAACTGCAGGCTTTACGTGCTCTGGCTTGATCTGTGAAAACGGAGGTAAGTCCGTGAAGGTTAATAGCGGATTAGACATATAAACATTCCTTTGGCTTTAGAGACTTTCGTCTTTTTTGTAATGAGGTCGTCTTACAGTCATCAGGCTAAAGTTCGCCCTAAAAAATCACCTGCGAATAGTTATTAAATAGTGCCCATAAAGGCAAATTTCAATAGTAGAACCAATAACTAACTGCATATTGCTAGCGACTGTTCCTGAATTGTTCGAGAATTTATGGTCCATTGAGGGTTATAATAGTCTGATTAACCCCACCTACACTAACCACACTCTAATTCGAGAGTGTTACGAGAGTTTAATTTGTTAAGTTATCGCCACAGCTTCCACGCAGGTAACCATGCCGACGTAGTAAAGCATATCGTACAGAGCCTTATTCTTAATTCTTTGAAACAAAAGGATAAGCCTTTTGTTTATCATGACACTCACTCTGGTGTAGGTCGTTACGACTTAACGCATGAATGGTCTGAAAAAACCGGTGAATACAAGCAAGGTATTGCTCGTGTGTGGGAGCAAACAGACCTTCCTGAAGACATTCAAAGCTACCTTGAGTCTATTTCCATTCTCAATAATGGCGAGAAACTGCGTTACTACCCGGGTTCTCCACGTGTTGCACGTGCACACCTGCGTGACCAAGACCGCATGGTACTGACTGAGCTTCACCCAGCCGATCACCCGCTGCTTGAGCAAGAGTTCCACCGTGATCGTCAGGTATCTATCTACAAAGAAGATGGTTTTAAGCGCTTAAAGGGCAGCCTGCCACCAAAAGAACGTCGTGGTTTAGTACTGATCGACCCGCCTTACGAGCTGGCAAAAGAGTACCGTGATGTCGTGACTGCAATCGCTCAAAGCCACAAGCGCTGGGCAACCGGTATCTACGCAATTTGGTACCCGGTAGTAAATCGCTGTGATATCGAAGATATGATCGAAGGTCTCGAAGGCTTAGGCATCAACAAGATTCTACAAATCGAACTTGGCGTATCACCAGACACCAACGAGCGTGGCATGACGGCATCAGGCATGATCGTGATTAACCCGCCTTGGAAGCTAGAAAGCCAAATGAAAGAGATTCTTCCATTCTTGAAGGAAGCAATTGCGCCAGCGACCGGTCACTTCAAAGTAGAGTGGATCGTACCCGAGTAATCTCGAGTCCACATCATAGACTGAAGAATCTTCAACAGACTGTGATGTGGACGAATAAATTTTAAACAGGGAGATTGAGTTCAACCGATCTGCCCTCAATATAATAATTAGACAATTTAAGAATCTATAGGACGTAGGTATCCAGTGCTCTCACTGTGACTACAACCTTCAATAAATGGAGAAAGTAATGGCGACTCATTTTGATTACATCTGTATCGGTGGCGGTTCAGGCGGCATCGCATCGGCTAACCGCGCAGCTATGCACGGTGCAAAAGTTGCACTTATCGAAGCTCAAGACCTTGGTGGTACTTGTGTAAACGTTGGTTGTGTTCCTAAAAAGGTAATGTGGCACGGCGCTCAAGTCGCTGAAGCAATCAACCTATACTCTGAGGACTACGGCTTCGACGTTGAAGTAAAAAGCTTCAACTGGAGCAAATTAATAGAAAACCGCCAAGCGTACATTGGTCGTATCCACCAATCTTACGATCGCGTTCTTGGTAACAACAAAGTAAACGTAATCAAAGGCTTTGCTAAGTTCGTTGACGAGAAGACTGTTGAAGTTAACGGTGAACACTACACCGCTGATCACATCCTGATCGCGGTAGGTGGTCGTCCAACAATTCCAAACATCCCAGGTGCAGAATACGGCATCGACTCAAATGGCTTCTTCGACCTAATGGAGCAACCAAAACGCGTTGCGGTTATCGGTGCTGGCTACATCGCAGTTGAGATCGCAGGTGTACTAAGCGCACTAGGCACAGAAACACACTTGTTCTGTCGTAAAGAATCTCCACTACGTAGCTTCGATCCAATGATCATCGAAACGCTAGTAGAAGTAATGGAAGCAGAAGGTCCAACACTTCACACGCACTCAGTGCCTAAAGAAGTTGTGAAAGAAGCGGATGGCACACTGACTCTACACCTAGAGAACGGCAACACTCAAAACGTTGACCACCTAATCTGGGCTATCGGTCGCCATCCAGCAACTGACGCTATCAACCTAGCATCAACTGGCGTTGAGACGAACGATCGTGGCTACATCAAAGTAGACGAGTTCCAAGCGACTAACGTTCCTGGCATCTACTGTGTTGGCGACATCATGGAAGGCGGTATCGAGCTAACTCCTGTAGCGGTTAAAGCAGGTCGTCAGCTTTCTGAGCGTCTATTCAACGGTCAAACTAACGCGAAAATGGACTACAAGCTAGTGCCTACTGTCGTATTCAGCCACCCACCTATCGGCACGATTGGTCTAACGACTCAAGAAGCTGAAGAGAAGTACGGCAAAGACAACATCAAGGTTTACACATCTGGCTTCACGGCTATGTACACAGCAGTAACCAAGCACCGTCAACCTTGTAAGATGAAGCTAGTATGTGCTGGCGAAGAAGAGACTGTCGTTGGCCTACACGGCATCGGTTTCACGGTTGATGAGATGATTCAAGGCTTCGGCGTTGCAATGAAGATGGGCGCAACCAAAGCAGACTTCGACTCTGTTGTGGCGATTCACCCAACGGGCAGCGAAGAGTTTGTTACCATGCGTTAAACCTTTGTAAGTCAAAGAAATATTATGAAAAAGCCGACATCTGTCGGCTTTTTGTGTTTTTTACCGTATGTTTGAATGTTTATTAACCGAACAGCATTTTACACACTTAACTTGGAAGAAAGATCACGCTACAATCGCGCGCTATAAAATTACACGCATAAAAATAACAAATAGCTCTATTACAGAAAGGATATACGAGTAATGAAAAAAGTGAGTATTCTCGCAGCGGCGATTGCAGTAGCTTTAACAGGTTGTGGTAGCGACAGTTCTAATTCAGGTGTCACAACACCGACAGAACCATCAACAACAACCAACAAATTTATCGATGCCGCTGTTGAAGGTATCTACTACAACACCAGTTCTGGCTTAAACGGTATTACAAATAGCGAAGGCGAATTTACCGCTAAAACTAACGACACAGTGACCTTCTTTATTGGTGGTGAAAATGGCTTAAAAGTGGGCGCAGCATCCAACCGTGATGTATTGACTCCATTTGAAGCTGCGGGCAAATATGCACGTGCCGTTAACCTAGCGATTTTACTTCAATCTTTAGATAACGAATTTGGTAGTTCGTCCGATGATGTGCTGACCATTCCAGATGCGCTGCGATCGCCTGATGCAACGACTCTAGCTAAGATGGAAGATCTAAGCTTAGATGATCGTGATAGCGTGATCGACTTCTTAGACGAAATGGGCGTAGACTCTGCAAACATCACTTCGGAAGAAGATGCTCTTGATCATATGCAAAATGCGTTTGGCTCAATGACTCGCGGCGAAGACACCGTTAATCCTTTTATGGCTGAAGGTAAAATCGTTCGTTATATTGATGTGACTCAAAACTCTGAAAAGTTCACCTACGTTCATGCTGATAAGCTTATGGAATCAGAAATGTTTGAACGTACTCGTGGCATGACCGAGATGACATTCAAGGTGAACTCAGCTGACTCCGTCTCTATGCTGGCTGGATCGAACGATTATTCATTGTCGGAAAACTTCGCAGAACAGTACCTCACCTGTGTTTCTAACGCTGCGCACCAATGGATTGATAAAGATAACGCCGAAAAACAAGGGTGTGATACTAACGACGATGGTCTAGTGGACAGAGAGAATGGCTCCCTTACACCGGATAGTCAGTTTGTGCTCAACAACCCTTTTGCATACAGACTTCGAGATCTAGCACAGTCTTCAACGGCAGATGAAGAATTTACAAACTCGGACATCGACTGGATGCCGTTTGATGCTGAAAAGGCATCAGACCTAAACCATTACACCGCCAACCATGTTTGGGATGATGGTGAGAACGGCACGCCAAAATGGATTCGCAGCACAACCTCTGGCTCTTTTGACCCTGTGACTGGTATTTATTCCGAGATCGTTAAAAAAGAAACACTAGGCGATGACCCTAACAATGACCCATCTCGTGCAACAGAGCGCGTTGGTTACTATTATGAAGTTGATTCAAAAGATGCCGAGCGCTACGTCGACTTCACAGGTACATGGGACACCACCGCGATTTGTGGCGATGGACAAAGTGCAGTCATGAGAATGGTCTTCTCAGACTTAGCAATCACAATATCTGGCGCAGAGTGTGAAAGCCAAAATGGTGCTCCTTCATCACCGGAAGATTTGGGCGAGTCTGTTTATACTTACGCTGAATTAGCGACTATCGACTACTGGTGGTTCAACCAAGCGGGCCGCGAGTCGAAAGCAACCTTGACTGAGTTGAACACGGTCGTGCGCTTCTGTGACGCTGATGACTATGTAGCAGGTACAGCGTGCCACGCAAACGATGAGTACTTCATTAAATGGGAATACCAACCAGCAGGCACTGATTGGGATGAGGGCCTACTGATTCGTCGTAAGATGGACAGCTTCGGTAATAGCAACGGCAGCTCTAGCATCATGCAGAAAATCAACTAATCGCTAAATTGATTCGTTTACCTCTAGATAAACCAGAAGCACGCTTCTGGTTTTTTTCATTTTTAGTATAGATGAACCTTCAAGCCCCCATCCCCGTAGATACAAAAACAAAATCTTAGCGATCCAAAACAACAACGGAGTTTGTAATGAATCTACTGATCGAATCATTTGAAGGCGGGATTTACTTGGCTTACCAAGTTATTGGCGAGCAAAAACAATTAATCAAAGATGACCACCAGCACCCTATGAAGTTTTTGAGTATTAACCAAGCACGCGATCACTTTAGCGACCAAGGCGTAGCATCAGCAATGTTGGTTCATAACAGCGCCTACGACGAGATGTGCGGTGAGCATTGTGGTAGCACACAGCCTTTCGAGATTGATTTGAAGTGGAGTTAAATCAACCTCAAATCAATCGCGATAAAAATTGAAAGGCTTGCATCAATGCAAGCCTTTCTTATGGGAGTCACTTTCACTTTTAATCACCTAGATTAGCGCGATGTCCGTTTAAGTCTTCGTTTAATGTTCTGCTCTTTCACTACAAAGTCGAATAGCGGAGCGAACAGGTTGGCGAACAAGATAGCCAGCATAATGCCCTCTGGGTAGGCTGGATTAAGCACTCGAATACCGACCGTCATCACGCCGATCAAAATCCCATAGGCCCATTTACTCTGATTGGTAAACGCGGCAGATACAGGGTCTGTTGCCATGAAGAAGGTACCAAAGGCAACACCACCCAACACAAAGTGCCAGTAAAACGGCATCGAAAACATCGAGTTAGTATCCGACCCTATCCAGTTCAGTAAACTCGACGTCACGACAAGGCCGACAATCACACCGGCGACAATGCGCCAAGACGCTATCTTCATCACAATCAAAATCAACCCCGTCAGCATGATCAGCAGTGACGACACCTCACCCATCGAACCTGGAATATTACCGATAAAGGCATCCATCCAGGTGATCGCCTCGCCAGTCATGTTATTGATGAGTGACGTGCTGCCGCCTTCATACCATTGACTCAGCGGTGTCGCGCCTGAATAGCCGTCAGCGGCAACCCACACAAGCCCACCCGACATGTTGGCTGGATAGGCGAAATAGAGAAACGCGCGGCCTGCAAGGGCTGGGTTCAAGAAGTTTCGTCCTGTACCACCGAACAGCTCTTTGGCGACAACGATACCAAAGGTGATACCTAAAGCGGCTTGCCAAAGCGGGATGGTTGGCGGAAGAATGAGTGCGAATAGTACCGAGCTAACAAAGAAACCTTCATTCACCTCATGTTTTCGTACAACGGCAAATAAAACCTCCCAGAAGCCACCTACCACAAACACCGTGGCATAAACGGGTAGGAAATAGAGTGCACCAAGCAACATCTGACTTTCCCAGCCACTTGCCACCAATGACTGCGCATCACCAAATGCCCACGACAGACGCCAGCTGCTTTCAATAACCGAGGCAAGTTCGTTAAGTTGATAGCTGGAGGTTAATGCGAGGACGCTTTGGTGTCCGACGTTATACATCCCCCAGAACATTGCCGGGAAAGTCGCCAGCCATACCAGAATCATGATGCGCTTTAGGTCAATGCTGTCACGAACATGGGTTATACCGCGGTTTACGTTTCCGGGTGTATAGAATATTGTCGCGAAAGCTTCATACACTGGGTAGAGCTTTTCGTACTTCCCTCCGGCTTCAAAGCGTGGAGCCACGTCTTCTAATCGTTTTTTTAAACTCATAATCTCAATCACCTTATTGCTTGAGTTATGGTTTTCTACGCATCAGCCGCGCTATTTGAACAATTTTTAACGATTTTTAATCAAATTCGTCTTGAAGAACGAGTGTCTAAAAGTCGAACCGATGTTGAAAAAGAGAGGCGTATAAACAACAAAGCCCCAGCGATGGCTGAGGCTTATTTGGTATTGCTGCATGTCGGAGTTATTTCACACACATCACATTGAGAAGTGAAGACCCTTTTAGTTGATTCACGTTACCGTTGGTAAACAGACCTTTCTTATCTGCGCCCCAGTAAGGTAGGTGCATTGGCCAGTTCTGTTTCTCCATTACCTTCGAACCTAAGATGCTCTGCCATTGCTTTTCAGTCATCAGCTTCATGTTGAGCTGCTTACACACTAACTCAGCACTGGCGTAATCTAGGCGACTCCAAGGCTTACCTTGCTCCATGTAGAACTGTTGTTGATGATCTAGAAGGTAAGGAATAGCATATTGGCTACCCGCAATGTCTGCTTTCACGCGAATCTCGATCTCTAGATCATCGTCTGAGCTCACGTTGCCGCTTGGTAATGTCTGAATAGCAGCAGTACTCGTTACCGCCGCCGCTTGCTTAGCAGCCACAGGTTTCGGTGCAGGCTTAGATTCTACTTTTGCAGGAGCCTTAGGCTTAACCATTTTTGGCTCTGCTGGTTTTGCCACAATAGGCTGTGATGAGGTTTTCGACTTATCGACCATACGAATAAAGGCTTCACCGTAACCAGAAACCTTACGCACCTGAGCTAGGTCTTTTCTCGCATCAGAGAAGGTAGAATAAGGTCCGATTAAGCAACGGTAGTCTCCGCCTTCCGGCTTCATCCAAACGTTGGTCGAGATCTTCTCATACAGAGGCTTTGCTCGGCTCAGTGACAAAGGCTTGTTCAGCAGGCCACATTGAACCCAAAACAGTTCGTTATCTGAATGACGTTTTGGTGCTTTACTGCCCCACACGCCCTTACCGATCGGACATGATTGCTCTAGCTGTGGTAATTGGTTGGTGCTTGCCTGAGTTGCATCACATAGAACCGACTCTGCATTCACTTGGCTCGATACCAAAAGAGATGCAGCGATAAGTCCCATACGATAATTTCTCGTCACAGCACGACATACAGCATTCATTGTCAATTTCATAACCACCACTTAAACCCTTGCGGGCTAATTATTACCGAATCTATGTCGATAAAACATGAATTCCATTTTAACTATTATTGACACTGTCAATAATACTAAGTTCCAGATCCATTAAGCAAAAAAAGAGCCGTAATTGCTTACGGCTCTTAATTTAGTGACTTTTTTTACTAAAAATCAAACCGGGCTATCACCCTTTATAAATTTTCGGGTTAAACACGTCACGTAACCAGTCGCCTAATAGGTTAATAACGAGAACCAATGTTACCAAAAGCACACCTGGGAATGCTGTGATCCACCATGCTCCTGAGAAAATGTAGTTAAAACCAGTACTGATCAGGGCACCGAGTGATGGTTGGTCTACCGGAAGACCTAAACCTAGGAAAGAAAGTGCCGCTTCTGACATGATGGCATTTGCCACCTGTACCGTAGAGATAACCAAAATCGGTGATAAACAGTTAGGCAGAATATGGCGGAACATGATGCGAGGCGCTCTAAAGCCCATCACACGTGCCGCTTCTACGTACTCTTTCTTCTTCTCTGCCAATACCGATGCACGAATCGTACGAGCATACTGCGGCCATTCAGCAATACCGATGATCACCACCAGCATAACAACCGCATATTGCGCGTAGAAGTCACTACCGAAACTCGCCTTGAAGATGGCCGAGACAATGATCGCAACCATCATGGTTGAGAACGAAAGCTGAACATCGGCAAAACGCATCAGGAAGCTATCAATACGACCACCGAAGTAACCTGCAGACAGGCCAATGATGATACCGAGAGTCAGCTGAAGACCTACCGCTAGGAAACCGATCGTCAATGACAGACGCGAGCCGTAAAGCATCGTAGATAAGATGTCACGACCCTGCTCATCAGTACCCAGTAGGAAGCGTTCTTCGCCGTCTTCCATCCAAGATGGTGGCAACTCAGAATCCATGATGTCGATAGACGTCACGTCATACGGGTCTGTTGGCGCTAGAATAGGTGCCGCTAATGCCATAACAAGGAAAGCTGCAAAGATAGCGAAGCTCACCATTGCCACTTTGTCACGTAAGAAGTAGTACAGAATGTCTGACTGCTTGAATCGCTCCCAACGAGATGGAGCTGTTGTTGTTTGTTCCATGATTATGCTCCTTTCCCTGTGATGTTCACTGTTGGGTTAATGATGCCGTATAGCAGGTCAACAATGGTGTTAGTTACTACGAAGATCAGGCCAACGAAGATAACGTATGCGGTAATCAGTGGTGTATCCACTCGGTTAATCGCTTCAAGGAATAGGAAGCCGGTACCCGGCCACTGGAATACAGTTTCAGTAAGAATGGTGTAAGCCACCATAGTACCGATTTGAACACCGCCTACCGTTAGTACTGGCAGCATTGTGTTTTTCAAAGCGTGTTGGTAGTAAATCTTGTTCAGCGCTAGGCCTTTTGCTTTACCAAACTTGATGTACTCAGAGCTAAGAACCTCGAGCATTTCAGAACGTACTAGACGAATGAATAGCGGCAGCATGATAGATGCCAGAGCAATACTCGGCAGCACTAAGTGCGCAAGACCATCGAGCGTTAAGAAGCCAGACTCCCAACCAAACCAGTTTGCGGTATCACCACGTCCGAATGACGGCAGCCAACCGAGCTCAATAGAGAACACATACATGAGCATGATTGCGGTTAAGAAAACAGGTACCGAGATACCGATACTACTGCCCGCCATCACCAGTTTAGTGAAGAAGCTTTTTGGGTGTATTGCAGAATAAACGCCAAGTGGAATCGACAGACAAACAATGATCAGAGAAGCGCCGAACACAAGCTCAAGCGTTGCGACTAGTTTATCTAAGATTACGTCCACAGCTGGGCGTTTAAAGAAATATGAAGTACCAAGATCACCTTGTAGAGCTGCGCCCACAAAGCGAGTGTATTTTGTAATGAAGGGATCATTTAAGCCGAGTTCATCACGCAGCGCTTGACGCTCCGATTCTGAAACAGATTGACCGACTAACTCACGCAACGGGTCGCCCAGGTTATCCTGAATGGCAAACGCCACCAAACTGATCACAAACATCACTATCAGTGCCTGAAACAGGCGCTTGACCAGAAACGTAACCATTCCTTGCCCCTTATCTATCCATGACTATCTAGTCGAAATCCGCGACTAGATAACAAAATTCAGTCTTAAAAAAGGTATTTAGCCAGACTGAAGGAAGACCAAATACCGAAACTTAAATCTATATCTTAATAATTTGAGAGCCTGAAAAGCTTCAGGCTCTCGATTCTAGCAAGCTAGATTATTTTACAACTAGGTCGCCGAAGTAAGGCATAACCATTGGGTTTACTACGTCTGCTGCACCTACGTTAGACTTCGCGCCCCACGCTTCACTTTGCCAGTGTAGCGGTACGAATGCTGCGTCGTTGTAAAGTGTTGCTTCAACGCCTTTCAGCATTTCAGCACGCTTAACTGGGTCAGTTTCAGTGTTAGAAGCTTCTACGATCGCATCCATTTCTGGGTTTGAGTAGCCAGAACAGTTGTATTGACCACGGCCAGTCTCTTCGTTACGAGTCATAGTTAGGAACTCGTTGAAGTTAGCTGAATCTTCTGTATCTGAGTGCCAGCCGATCATCATCATGTCTGCTGAACATAGGTCAAACTCAGGCCAGTACTGTGCTTTAGGCATAGTTTTAAGATCAACTTTGATACCAATCTTAGACAGCATTGCCGCAGACGCTTGCGCTACTTTCGCATCGTTCACGTAACGGTTGTTTGGAGCCATCATAGTTAGCGTAAAGCCATCTTCGTAGCCCGCTTCTTTCATCAGCTCTTTCGCTTTTTTCAGATCGTAACGAGGAACTAGGTCTTCGTTGTGACCCGCGTAGCCTGTTGGGCTTTGCTGACCAGCTGCTGTTGCGAAGCCTTTCATGATCTTCTTAACGATACCTTCGTTGTTGATTGCGTGAACAATCGCCTGACGAACGCGAACATCTTTAAGTGCTTCGTTGCTGTTTTGGTTCATTTGGAACGTGATGATACGAGTACCAGGTAGCGTCACTAGATCGATGTTCTTAGCGTTTTTAACACGCTTGTGATCGTTTGGTGCTACTGGGTGAATCATATCAACGTCGCCAGAAAGAAGTGCTGCAACACGTGTCGCGTCTTCTTTGATTGGCACAAGTGTTAGCTTGTCTACGTTGCCTTCAGTTTCTGTGTCCCAGTAATCGTTGAAACGCTCGAACGTTACTTTAACGCCTTGCTCACGCTGCGTTACGATAAATGGACCAGTACCTGAAACGTTAGTCGAAGCAAACGAGTTACCGTGCTTAACTAGCTCAGACTTGTCTTTACCTTCCGCTGTTTGGCCAGAGTAGAACTTGCTGTCCATTGGGAAGATGTAAGTTGCTGTTTGTAGTACTAGTGGGTAAGCCGCTTTTGATACTAGCTCAACTGTGTAGTCATCCACTTTTACCATTTTTTCGTATGGCGTGAAGATAGACTTAAAGTCTGGAGAAGCTTGTAGACGTTCAAAAGTCCACACAACATCATCAGCAGTCAGTTCGTTACCAGAGTGGAATTTCACACCTTTACGTAGGTTGAAGCGGAAAGTCGTTTCATCAACACGCTCCCAGCTAGATGCTAGGCGGCCTTCAAAATCCATCTCTTGAGTGAAACGTACTAGAGGGTCAAACACCATGTGAGACATTTGCAGTGTGCCACCAGACAGCTGCTCGTGCGGGTCAAGTGATACTGGGTCAGCTGCGTAGCCAACGGTAATATCTGCTGCTGCTGCACTAAAGCTTAGGCCAGCTGCCATTAAAGCTACTGCTAATTTGCTTTTCATGGTTTTCATTGCATAACTCCTTCATGCGGGAATCCAGATCCCTAGTTGTTGTATTTGCGTCTGTTTATTGTTGTTAGCAAGCTAAACTCCAGCCTGCTGATTTTTATACCGCGGCTTGTGCCACTGCTTTTTCTTCTCTTAAGCCTGTAAATTCAGGCATTAAAGAAATCAGTTGTTTGCTGTATTCATGCTGAGGTGATTGGAACAGCTGCTCCGTTGGCGCAACCTCCAATAATGTCCCCATCTGCATCACACCAACACGGTCACACATTTGGCGAATAACCGGTAGATCGTGACTGATGAACAGCATAGTTAGGTTTAGCTCGTCTTGTAAGTCTTTTAGTAGGTTAAGAATCTGAGCCTGTACCGACACGTCCAGTGCCGATGTTGGTTCATCACAAATCAAAAGACGTGGGCGAGTCGCCAAAGCGCGAGCGATAGAAATACGCTGACGTTGACCACCTGAGAATTCGTGTGGGTACTTCACCCCAGCCATTTTGCCTAAACCCACGTGCTCTAGCAGGTCGTTCACGATCTGACGAGTTTCATTTTCGTTGCGAGTAAGCTTATGGAATCGGATAGGTTCAGCAATGATGTCGAATATCTTCATTCGAGGGTTCATTGATGTGTAAGGGTTTTGGAAAACCATCTGCATTTGACGACGCATAGGGCGACGTTCTTTTTCAGATTTCAGACCAGTAAGATCAACGCCTTCAAACGTTACCTTGCCTGAGTTTGGTGCGTACAAGCCAGCAATCACACGAGCAATCGTTGATTTACCTGAACCTGATTCACCTACTAAACCAAACGTCTCACCTTCATGCACTTCAAAGCTCACGTTGTTTGATGCTTGAACGTACTCACGACGGCTCTCAAAGAAAGAATCTTTGGTAGTAAAGCGTAAGTTTACGTTCTCAACGTTCAACAGAGGGCCAGTGTAATCACGGTGATCTTGGCTTTGACCTAACCAGTGGTTCTTCACATCCAATGGTTCCATCTCTTGTGCTTCTTCGATGTAGCTAACAAGAGGGAAACGATCGAGTTTGCGATCCGAACGAGGAACCGCAGAGATAAGACTGTGTGTATATGGGTGCTCAGGAGTACCCAGAACTTTCGCTGTTGGGCCAAACTCAACTAAGTCACCACGATACATAACGGCTACGCGGTCGGTAACGTTAGATACCACGCCCATGTCGTGCGTGACCAACATGCAACCTACGTTCTTCTTAATACATAGGTCGCGAATCAAACCCAAGATCTGGTCTTGGATAGAAACATCCAGTGCTGTTGTTGGTTCATCTGCGATGATTAGGTCAGGTTCACCTGCCAATGCGATCGCGATAACCACACGCTGACGCATACCGCCAGAGAATTGGTGAGGGTACTGCTTTAAACGGTTTTCTGGTTGTGGGATACCCACTTGGTTCATCAAGTCTAATGAGCGCTGGTAGGCTTCTTGATCCGAAACCTTCATGTTGGCATGAATCGTCTCTTTTAACTGCTGTTCTACTGTGAATAGAGGGTTAAGAGAAGTCATTGGGTCTTGGAAGATAAAACCAATCTTTGAGCCGCGAACAGAACGCATCTGTTCAGGAGATAAACCAGAGACTTTTTCGCCATCCAGAAATACCTCGCCGCTAGCAATGCGGCCAGGAGGGCTCAGCAAATCGATCACAGCATTACCTACTGTTGATTTACCTGCACCAGACTCGCCTACAACACCAACAATCTCACCACGTTCAATGTTGAACGAAAGTGATTTAACTGCGGCGTGAACTCCATGACGAGATGGGTATTCGATACGAAGATTTTTTACTTCTAAAAGTGACATTACCAGACCTCTACTGCTTTGGCAGCTTTCTGCCCTGTCTGCAAAATTGAATCCATTCTTACCAGAATATTGTTCTGATATTTTATACGGTTGACAATTTGGCAAATAATTCACAGAAAAGCAACAAAAATAGGATAAAAAGTCGACATTAAACGCTTAGCAAGCAAAAGTGCCACATAACTATTCACCAAAAGAGCATATAGTAAGAAAAATCAACATTATATTATCGGCAAGAAATACTCACAAACTCCTTACCACTACTTACTTGTAGAGTTAAAGCCGTGCTTCAAAGCAGATCTCACTACCAGTCACTAAAAACAAATAATTATTCCAAAAAACAATTAACACTATAGAAACAAACGCTAATTTTGTTAATTTGAACAAATAAAACAACCAGATAAACGTTAATTAGCCATACATTTAACCATCTGTATTATTTTGGTAAATACAAAACAGACAAACGAAAGGCCTAATAAATCAGAGGAGTTTTTGAACGACCAAATGCGTACAAAGCTGTCAAATTCAGGCCTTAGTGAGCAAATTTAGGGTCAGGTTTCACTTTTCATAAAAGTCTTTAGACCAAACCCATTAATATGTTGAATTATTGAGCACTCCATTTATATAAAATTAGATATAGAACTGTACATTTGATAAAGAAAGCAACTCTGTAGCAGCACCATTATCAAGCAGATCGTTAGGAATCTGTCTTATATAAGAAGGGGAGATAGATGTAAGAAGCCCCGTCATTTCTGACGCGGACGGCTAGTTGAGGCTTCTTAAGTGATCAGTGAAGAGACATTCTTTGAACATCAGGCGAACCCCACTCTGTTCAAGTTATCTAAGTTTCAGATGTAAAAAAGCCCTAGTCTTTCGACTAGGGCTTCTTAAGGTGGTCGGTGAAGAGGGATTCGAACCCCCGACCCTCTGGTCCCAAACCAGATGCGCTACCAAGCTGCGCTATTCACCGAGACGTTTCGTTTGATTTCTCAAACTGGGAACTTCAAAGAAGCTACCAAAATTAATGGGGTGGCTAACGAGATTCGAACTCGCGACCACCGGAATCACAATCCAGGGCTCTACCAACTGAGCTATAGCCACCACTAATTTTTTATATAACCGCTTAAAAGCGATTATTGAAATAGTGGTCGGTGAAGAGGGATTCGAACCCCCGACCCTCTGGTCCCAAACCAGATGCGCTACCAAGCTGCGCTATTCACCGACTAGTTTTGTATCGACTCTTGGGAATAATGAATCAACACTGGAAGCCGAAGCTACCGATATTTTGTAAAGAAAGAATGGGGTGGCTAACGAGATTCGAACTCGCGACCACCGGAATCACAATCCAGGGCTCTACCAACTGAGCTATAGCCACCATTATTTCTTTTTGCCAATTTCTCACTTACCGAAGTAAGAGACCGGATGGCGCGCCTGAAAGGATTCGAACCTTCGGCCTTTGGCTCCGGAGGCCAACGCTCTATCCAGCTGAGCTACAGGCGCATGCCCTGTCGGCGGAGTGGAATAATACGTATATCACCCAATGCCGTCTAGTACTTTTTTAACTTTTTTTTCTGTTTGGTCTCTTTTTCGACAGTTAATATGTGATAAACCCCTTATTTGAGTACTACAACCCGCCACAGCTTATAAGTTGTTGTTTATTGCAACAACTTATCGGGATATAATCACCCATTATTTACATTGGCTTAACAGTTGCTCTTTGCTGGTTAAAGCCAAAACACCCTTCCAACACTATAAATTGGTAAGCATGTACTTACCTTGGGAATGTAAAGTGAGTTTAATGGATATGTCTCGTCGAATTTTAAGCGTTGTCATCGCAGTTTTAACCTTTTCAACTGGCGCAATGGCTGCAGGCCTAAGCGAAGCGGAGCACGATGCAATTGCTGAACGCATCAAACCAGTTGGCCAAGTTTACCTAGTCGGCAGCGAGCCAGTAGCCGCAGAACCAACAGGCCCTCGTGATGGCGCAGCAGTTTACGGTACCTTTTGTATCGCTTGTCACGCATCTGGCGTAAGTGGCGCACCTAAAACAGGTGATGCTGGTGACTGGGGTCCTCGCATTGCTCAAGGTCGCGACATTCTAGCTGACCACGCAATCAACGGCTTCAATGCGATGCCAGCGAAAGGTTCATGTATGGATTGTTCAGACGACGAAATCAAAGATGCTATCGAGCACATGATTGCCGGTCTGTAATTAAAAATGCCAGATTCAGAAAAGGTGACCTCATGGTCACCTTTTTTATTGGCTTCTATATAGTGCGATTAAAGTAGGGCATTACTTCTTGTTGAACATCGTTCGAATATTCGCAATGTGCGCCTGCCCTTTTTCCATTCTTTCTTCAGCGGATTGAGGCTTCTTAACGCTTTCCCACTCCACATCATCGTGCGGCAGCTCATCGAGGAAACGGCTTTGTGTTGGCTTTATTAATTCACCATATTGACGACGTTCACGACACTTAGTAAAAGTCAGCTCTTTCTGCGCTCGAGTAATCCCCACATACATAAGACGACGTTCTTCTTCTACGTAGCCTTCATCGACACTGGTTTGGTGCGGCAAGATGCCCTCTTCTGCACCCATCAGGAATACATATGGGAACTCTAGACCTTTCGATGCATGCAATGTCATTAATTGGACTTGATCTGCATCGTCATCATCCTCACCACGCTCCATCATATCGCGCAGCGTTAAACGTTGAACCACCTCGCGCAGGGTTTTCTCTTCTTTATCGTAGTTGTCACCCTCAAGATCGGCCACAATCCAGCTATACAGATCAGAGACGTTCTTCATTCGCATTTCAGCGGCTTTCGGGCTCGCTGAGGTTTCGTACAACCAATCTTCGTAGTTGATGTCACGAACCAAAGAACGAACGGCTTCAACCGTATTACCACGCTCGGCATTGTCTGAGATACGAACAATCCAGTCACCGAAGCGGCGCAAATTTTCTAAACCACGCCCCGTCAGTGTCTGCTCTAAGCCCATCTCAAAGCTGGCTTCAAACAAGCTCTTGCCACGCATATTGGCGTAGCTGCCTAACTTCTCAAGCGTCACCGGACCAATCTCTCGGCGCGGTGTGTTTACAATACGTAGGAAGGCGTTGTCATCATCAGGGTTCACCAACACACGCAGGTAAGCCATGATGTCTTTAATCTCGGCTCTCGCGAAGAAAGAGGTACCGCCAGAGATCTTGTAAGGCACACGGTTCTGCATCAGCGCTTTTTCAATCAAGCGTGATTGGTGGTTACCACGGTAAAGCACTGCGTAATCTTTGTATTCAGTACGGTTCAAAAACTTGTGGGCGATGATCTCGCCGGTAATACGCTCTGCTTCATGCTCTTCATTCTTAGCATTCAGTACCTTGAGCTTTTCACCGTCTGGGATCTCTGAGAATAGTGACTTTTCATAAACGTGTGGGTTGTTGGCGATCAAGATGTTCGCCGCACGTAATATTCGGCTGGTTGAGCGATAGTTTTGCTCGAGTTTGATCAAGCGAAGATTTGGATAGTCCTCACCCAGCAACACCAAGTTTTGCGGTTTTGCACCACGCCATGAATAGATAGATTGGTCATCGTCACCTACTACCGTCAAGCGACCACGCTCTCCCACCAGTAAACGAACCAACTCATATTGGCTGGTGTTGGTATCTTGGTATTCATCGACCAGTAAATAGCGGATACGCGACTGCCAGCGCTCACGCACCTCTTGATTGGTTTTCAGTAGTAATACAGGCATCGCGATCAGATCATCAAAATCGAGTGCGTTGTATGCCTTCATCTGTTTCTGGTACATCTCAAAACAGAATGCAAACAACTGCTCTTGTTCGCCTTGAGCACGTGCTTTCGCCTGATCTGGCGTCAGCATGTCATTTTTCCAATTCGAAATGGTGCTCATTAAAGCGCGTAGCAAATCCTTATCACCATCGATCTGTCTCTCTGTTAACTCTTTTAACAAAGCTAACTGGTCTTGGTCATCAAACAGAGAGAAACCCGCTTTCAAACCCAGCGCTTTGTATTCACGGCGAATGATGGTTAAGCCCATGGTATGAAAAGTCGAAACAATCAGCCCTTTCGATTCGCCCTTACCTAGAGTTTGCCCAACACGCTCTTTCATCTCGCGTGCCGCTTTATTAGTAAAGGTCACCGCCGCAATATTACGCGCCTTATAGCCACATTCCTGAACCAGATAAGCAATTTTATTGGTGATAACACGTGTTTTACCGGATCCAGCGCCCGCTAATACTAAGCAGGGGCCCGAAACATATTTCACGGCTTCATCTTGTCTTGGGTTCAGTTTCATTTGATTCTCAGTTTGGTCTAGAGGGGCGAATTCAATTGCGCGCCTATAATAATGCTGCAACAGCACGAATGCTACGTTCTCTTATACAAGATTTTTACGCTGATTATGTAAAACTTTGTTGCACATGTGTGTGGTTATTAGGCTATAATGAATGAACGTTCATTCATTGGTGGTTGAAATATGACAACTCATGCACCTCGGGATAAACGCCAGCAAATACTTTCTGCAGCTGAAAAGCTAATTGCAGAGGTCGGTTTCCAAGGCCTTTCAATGCAAAAATTAGCCAAAGAAGCGGGAGTGGCTGCAGGCACTATCTATCGCTACTTCGATGATAAAGAGCATTTGATAGAAGATGTTCGAATGCTCGTGACTCAAAGAGTAGCTGATGCTGTTCAACAAGGGGTTAATGATTCGGATCCAATTAAACAACGCTACCGTACTATGTGGTTGAACATATGGAACTTAGCAGGAACGAATTTAGCCGCAATAAAAAATCGGGTTCAGTATGACTCTCTACCCATCACAAATAGCCTAAACTTCAGGGAACTAGAACGTAAAATGTTTGCCCAAGTTGAGCTGCTATTTAATGAGGGGAAAGAACAAGGATTGTTTAAACCACTTAACAATGAAGTATTAGGTGGATTGAGCTTGGCGGCTAGTGTTTCTCTAGCACGCAAGCATTCTTTAGGATTTTACCAACTTGATGAGGCAGAACTAGAATCTGCAATCGAAGCCAGTTGGGACGCAATAATTAAACACTAGATCGGAGTTTTGACCATAATGAAAAAGTGGACTTTCTTCATGTTACTCATCGCTGTACTACTTTTCGGCAGCGTTATTGGGTTTAACATGTTCAAACAACAAAAAATTGCTGAGTATATGGCCAACCGCCCTGAACCAGAGTTTCCAGTAACGGTAACTGAAGTTCAGCCGATCGACTGGGTTCCAGTGATTGAAGCTATCGGCTTCATCGAACCTAACCAAGGTGTGACACTAGCGAACGAAACCAGCGGTGTTATCGATCAAATTTCTTTCGAATCAGGTACTGAGGTTAAAAATGACCAACAACTGATCCGCCTTGATTCTGATGTAGAGAAAGCCAATCTAAAAAGCTCTGAGGCACGCTTACCGGCTGCTGAAGCTAAATACAAGCGCTACCAAGGGCTATTCAAGAAAGGCTCTATCTCTAAGGAAGCCTTCGATGAAGCAGAAGCTAATTTCTTATCGTTAGCGGCTGATATTGAAAGCCTTAAAGCATCGATTGCCCGTCGCGAGATCCGCGCTCCGTTTGACGGCACTGTCGGTATTCGTAATGTGTATCTAGGCCAATACCTACAATCTGGCACTGACATCGTTCGCCTAGAAGACACCAGTGTTATGCGCCTACGCTTCACTATTTCTCAAAATGACATCTCTCGTATTGAGGTTGGTCAGGCGATCGACATCTTCGTTGATGCATACCCAGAAAAACCGTTTAAAGGTTCTATTAGTGCCATTGAGCCTGCGGTTAGCATCCAAAGTGGTCTTATCCAAGTACAAGCCGATATCCCAAACAACGATGGTAAGTTACGTAGCGGTATGTTTGCGCGCGCTAACATCATTCTACCTAAACTAGCAAACCAAGTGACACTGCCTCAGACGGCCATCACTTTCACACTTTACGGTGACAATGTTTATATTTTACGTGAAGAAGATGGTGTGCAGCGTGTGAAACAACAAGTGGTGAAAGTAGGTGAACGTACAGAAAGTATTGCTCACATACTGGAAGGCGTAGAGCCTGGCGATGTTGTCGTGACAACGGGTCAAGTTCGTTTAAGTAACAATGCTAAAGTTCGAGTTGTAGAAAGTGATGCAACGACGCCGCCAGCTGAAACACCAATGCTGTAATTGGAGGAATCATGCGCTTTACTGATGTTTTTATTAAACGTCCAGTTCTGGCTATTTCAATCAGCTTTTTGATCGCATTGCTTGGCTTCCAAGCAATCTTCAAAATGCAGGTTCGTGAATACCCAGACATGACAAATACGATCGTGACGGTCACGACGAGCTATTACGGTGCCAGTGCCGATCTGATCCAAGGCTTTATAACTCAGCCATTAGAACAAGCGATCGCTCAAGCCGATAATATTGATTATATGACGTCGCAGTCCGTACTCGGTAGCTCGACTATTACGGTCAATATGAAGCTCAATACCGACCCGAATGCCGCGCTGTCTGACATACTGGCCAAGACTAACTCGGTACGTTCTCAGCTTCCTAAAGAAGCCGAAGATCCAACCGTAACTATGTCTACCGGTTCAACAACGGCGGTACTCTACATTGGTTTTACGAGTGATGAACTCTCTGCAAGCCAAATTACCGACTACCTTGAGCGAGTGGTTAACCCACAACTGTTTACCGTTAATGGCGTATCAAAGGTCGACTTGTACGGCGGGATCAAATACGCATTACGTGTATGGCTTGATCCTTCCAAAATGGCAGCATTAAACCTGACAGCCACTGACGTGATGACGGTGCTTAATGCAAACAACTACCAATCAGCAACTGGCCAAGCAATTGGTGAGTTTATGCTGTACAACGGCAGTGCCAATACCCAAGTAACCAATACCGATGAATTAGAAAGGTTGGTGGTCAAAACCAGTCAAAATGGCGGTTCTATTGTTCGCTTAGGTGATATTGCTAAGGTTTCACTAGAAAAAAGCCACGATGTGGTTCGCGCAAGTGCTAATGGCAAACAAACGGTTGTAACCGCCATCAATGCAGCGCCAAGTGCTAACCCGATCAACATTGCTGCTGATGTTATGCAGCTGTATCCTGAGTTGGAGCGAAACCTACCAAGCAATATCAGCATGAATATCATGTATGACTCAACCATTGCGATTAATGAATCCATTCAAGAGGTTATACACACGATTGTTGAAGCCGCGCTGATTGTATTAGTGGTTATCACGCTATTCTTAGGCTCATTGCGTGCGGTTATCATTCCTATCGTAACCATCCCTTTATCGCTGGTTGGTGTTGCGATGGTGATGCAAGTCATGGGTTTCTCATGGAACTTAATGACGCTACTGGCGATGGTATTAGCAATCGGTCTAGTGGTTGATGATGCAATCGTAGTACTGGAAAACGTCGATCGACACGTCAAATTGGGGGAATCTCCTTTCAGGGCTGCCATCATTGGTACCCGTGAAATTGCAGTACCGGTTATTGCAATGACACTGACATTGGGCGCGGTTTATGCCCCTATCGCAATGATGGGTGGTATCACAGGCTCGCTGTTTAAAGAGTTCGCATTAACCCTCGCTGGCGCGGTATTTGTTTCTGGAATCATCGCTTTAACACTGTCTCCAATGATGTGTTCAAAGCTGCTAAAAGAAAATGCACAGCCGAGTAAGTTTGAACTGAAGGTACACAGCGTACTTGATCGTATGACAGGCCGTTACTCTAAGATGCTGCATGCGATCATGGATCATCGTCCGGTTATCATTGGCTTTGCGGTCATTGTATTTTTAAGCTTGCCGATGCTGTTTAAATTCATCCCAAGTGAACTTGCCCCTGCAGAAGATAAAGGGGTGGTGATGATGATTGGTACTGGTCAATCAACGGCTAACCTAGACTACCTAAGTAACACGATGGATGACGTGAGCGGTATCTTGGTGACCCAGCCTGAAATCCAATACGCTCAATCCTTCACTGGTGTACCAAACTCAAACCAAGCATTTGGTATTGCCTCAATGGTGCCATGGAGTGAGCGCACGGCTAGCCAATCTGAGGTAACGAACCGTATCAGTGGATTGCTACAAGATATCCCAGGCATGGCAGTAACCGCGTTCCAAATGCCAGAGTTGCCGGGTGCCGGTTCTGGTCTACCACTCCAGTTTGTGATTACCACACCAAGCAGCTTTGAGAGCTTATTCGCTATCGCAACCGATATTTTAACGGATGTGAAAGATAGCCCTCTCTTTGTCTACTCTGACCTTGATTTGAACTACGATTCAGCAACGATGAAGATTCAAATTGATAAAGATATGGCGGGCGCTTATGGGGTAACGATGCAAGATATCGGTGTCACCCTAAGCACCATGATGTCGGATGGTTACGTTAACCGTATTGACCTCAACGGTCGTTCTTATGAAGTGATCCCTCAGGTTGAGCGTAAGTTCCGCTTAAACCCAGAGTCAATGAATCATTACTACGTTCGAGCCAGCAATGGTGATGCTGTTCCTCTCGGTAGCTTGGTAACAATTGATGTGGTGGCAGAGCCTCGCTCTCTTCCTCACTTCAACCAGTTGAACTCAGCGACGGTCGGTGCGGTTCCTATGCCGGGCGCGGCGATGGGTGATGCGGTAAACTGGTTTGAAAACATTGCCCAAACCAAATTACCTGCAGGCTATAACCATGACTACATGGGTGAGTCGCGTCAGTTTGTAACAGAAGGCAGCGCACTGTATGTGACGTTCGGTTTAGCACTGGCGATCATCTTCTTGGTTCTGGCGATTCAATTTGAGTCGTTAAAAGATCCATTGGTTATCATGGTGTCGGTGCCACTCGCAATATGTGGTGCATTGATTGCGCTCGCTTGGGGCGCAGCGACGATGAACATCTACTCGCAAGTGGGGCTGATTACCTTGGTTGGTCTGATTACCAAGCACGGTATCTTGATCTGTGAGGTAGCAAAAGAAGAGCAGCTGCATAATAAATTATCACGCAAAGAGGCGGTTATGGAGGCGGCAAGGGTACGTCTACGTCCAATCCTAATGACAACAGCGGCGATGATTGCAGGCCTGATCCCATTGATGTACGCCACGGGTGCAGGTGCAGCTCAGCGCTTTAGTATCGGTATTGTTATCGTTGCTGGTCTGGCGATTGGTACGCTGTTTACGCTGTTTGTTCTGCCGGTTATTTATAGCTACTTAGCCGAAAAACATAAACCAATTCCAGTTTTCCTCGAAGATAAAGATCTCGAGAAGCTGGCCCGTGTTGATGAAGCAAAAGCGGCGCACAGAGAATTAGCTAACAATAAGTAATTTCCCTGTCGTATTAACAATAAAAAGGCTACTTCGGTGGCCTTTTTTTGTACGCCATAGGCGACATCTTTGATGTGATTAAATAGAATAGTGATAAATATTCAGGAGTTTTAATTGATATGTTTGATCCAAAAAAACTAGAGCAAATTGCTAAGCAGATCCACGATTCTATGCCTCAACCAGTAAAAGAGCTTGGTTCAGACGTAGACCAAAAAGTTCGCCAAGTTATCCAAGGCCAACTCAACAAGCTAGACGTTGTGAGCCGTGAAGAGTTTGATGTTCAAACACAAGTACTGCTTCGCACTCGCCAGAAGCTCACTGAAATGGAACAAAAACTGGCTGAACTAGAAGCAAAGCTTTCAGACAAATAGTCATTTTTTTCAATCAGTTCAAGTTCGAATAAAGGCTTACCTTCGGGTAAGCCTTTATTTTTTCCTCAATCTATCAAGCCTTCACCGGTAAAATAGTTGCAAGCATAAAAAAGCCCCGAACAAATGTTCAGGGCTATTTTTATTCAGTGATGAACTGGAAGATTAACCGCCAACAGCGATACGCTTCATGTCGCTCATGTAGCTACGTAGCTCTTCACCAATGTATTCTACAGGGTGGTTACGGATAGCTTCGTTTACTTCAATTAGCTTAGCGTTATCAACTTGGTTAGATGTCTCACCTAGACCACGGCCGATGACGTCCGTTGCTACTGAAGGCATGAACTTCTCACGTAGGAGCGGTGTTGCTACGTTAGCGAATAGGTAGTTACCGTACTCAGCAGTATCAGAGATTACAACGTTCATTTCGTAAAGACGCTTACGAGCAACTGTGTTTGCGATTAGTGGAAGCTCATGTAGAGATTCGTAGTAAGCAGACTCATCAATGATGCCTGATGCCGTCATAGCTTCGAATGCTAGCTCAACACCGGCACGAACCATAGCAACCATTAGGATACCGTTGTCGAAGTACTCTTGCTCTGAGATTTCTACGTCAGAAGCTGGGTAGTTTTCGAATGCAGTTTCGCCTGTCTCTTCACGCCAGCCTAGTAGGTTCACGTCATCGTTCGCCCAGTCAGCCATCATTGTGCTAGAGAAGTGACCAGAGATGATGTCATCCATGTGCTTGTTGTAAAGCGGACGCATTAGGTCTTTAAGCTCTTCAGAAAGCTCAAACGCTTTAACTTTAGCCGGGTTAGATAGGCGATCCATCATGTGAGTTACGCCACCAAACTTAAGTGCTTCAGTAATCGTTTCCCAACCGTATTGTAGAAGCTTGCCTGCGTAGCCAGGTTCGATGCCATCAGCAATCATCTTCTCGTAAGATACGATAGAACCCGCTTGTAGCATGCCACAAAGGATAGTTTGCTCACCCATCAGGTCAGATTTAACTTCTGCTACGAAAGAAGACTCTAGGCAACCTGCACGGTGACCACCAGTACCTGCAGCCCAAGCTTTAGCGATATCCCAACCTTCGCCTTTAGGGTCGTTTTCTGGGTGAACAGCGATAAGTGTTGGTACACCGAAGCCACGTTTGTACTCTTCGCGAACTTCAGAGCCTGGACACTTAGGTGCAACCATTACTACAGTAAGGTCAGCACGTAATTGCATGCCTTCTTCCACAACGTTGAAGCCGTGAGAGTAACCAAGAGCAGCGCCTTGCTTCATTAGAGGCATTACTGTTTCAACAACGTTTGTGTGTTGCTTATCAGGAGTAAGGTTGATTACTAGGTCTGCTTGAGGGATTAGCGTTTCGTAGCTACCCACAACAAAGCCGTTTTCATCAGCATTTTTGAATGATTGACGCTTTTCATCAATTGCCGCTTGGCGTAGAGCGTAAGATACGTCTAGACCAGAATCACGCATATTTAGACCTTGGTTTAGGCCTTGAGCACCACAACCAACAATTACGATTTTCTTACCTTCAAGGTATTCAGCTTCTGTCGCGAATTCTTCACGATCCATAAAGCGGCAACGACCTAATTGGTCTAGTTGTTCACGAAGGTTTAATGTATTGAAATAGTTAGCCATTCTAGGGCACTCCTTTAAAAATAAGTCCATAAGGTCGATATCTCTCTATCGAATGACTTCATACTAAAACAGACACTCCGTTGCTGAAAGTGATATATTCACAATTAGTTATTGCAATAAATGCAACATGGAAACGATCGCAGAACATGAACATAAAATCTCTACAATTATTTATACATTTATGCGACAGCAAGAGTTTCAGCAAAACCGCTGCTGCTATGCACGTCAGTCCTTCAGCGCTGAGCCGTCAGATACAAAAGCTTGAAGAGGAAACAGGACAAGAACTGCTAATCAGAGACAACCGCAGTGTTGATCTTACCCCAGCAGGAAAACACCTATTGCCTGTAGCATTGAGCATCGTGGGAGAGTGGCAGCAATATAACCTTCACCTGAAGGGCGGAGAGCAAGAACTTAAAGGTGAGATCCGTATATTTTGTTCAGTAACGGCTAGCTACAGTCACCTACCTGAACTCATAACCGAATTTAGGGCTATTCATCCGTATATTGAATTTAAGCTCTCTACTGGTGATCCAGCTCAATCCATCGACAAGATCTTAAACGATGAAGCGGATATCGCGATTTCAGCAAAGCCAGACATCCTTCCTTCAAGGTTAGAATTCGAAACCATCAGCGATATTCCACTGTCAGTCATCATTCCATCTGGTGTGAGTAGCTTTAGCCAACAACTGCAATCCGATAAGCCAAACTGGAATGAAGTGCCCTTTATCATCCCAGAAGCAGGAACAGCGCGTGAACGAGCCAATGCATGGTTTAAAAAGATGAAGATAAAACCCAACATATACGCGCAAGTTTCTGGCCATGAGGCGATTGTAAGTATGGTGGCACTAGGATGTGGAGTTGGCATCGCACCTGATGTGGTCATAAACAACAGTCCAGTAAGAGATAAAGTTAGCCGCTTAAAGATAGAACCTATCAAGCCATTTGAGTTAGGCGTATGTTGTAAGCGAGCACAGCTAGATAACCCTCTAATTCGAGCGTTCTGGCAAGTTGCAGAAGGGAAATATTTAGCGGACTAGTCGTCATTGTTTTAAATACAAAAAAGGGAAGAGCACGTCAGTGCCCTTCCCCTTTTATTTATGTATATCGCAGATAAGAAAAAAGCCCGCTGATTTCTCAGCGGGCTTTCTAATGGTGGTGGAGGGATAGGGATTTGAACCCTAGAACCGCTATTAACGGTTGCCGGTTTTCAAGACCGGTGCTTTCGACCACTCAGCCATCCCTCCAAAAAATTGTCATCAACAGATTAGTACACTGTAGATGTTGTTACATGTATACACAGGTAACGATATTTAAAGCCTGGCGATGTC